>JAEUKG010000417.1 GCA_016794325.1 Myxococcales bacterium
CGCGACCATCACCTTGCGCACTTTGTCGAGGAGCTGCTGGGTGTCGAACGGCTTGTCGGCGAAGTCGTCCGCGCCCGCCTCGCGGGCCTTGCCCTGATCGTGAGGGTTGTAGCGGCTCGTGAGCAGCACGATCGCGACGCCCGGCCGCGCGCGCCGGAGCTGGCTCGCGAGCGCGTAGCCGTCGTCGCCACCGAGGACAGTGTCGACCAAGATCACGTCGGCCTCGCCGGCCTTCGCCAACGCGGCGGCCGGACCGTCGGCGGTGAGGACGCGGAAATCGTCTCCCGAGAACGTGATCTCGAGGGCTTTTCGCATCGTGACGCTGTCGTCGACGGCAAGCAGGGTCTTGGGCACGGGAACGCTCCTTGAGGGGATGGGCGAACGCTTTCGCGCGTTTGCCACCACACTGCGCCGCGATCGATTGTGCGGAGGTGTGCGCCTCCCTGTCAAGCGAGACGGGCAGTGAAGGAAAGACAAGCACAAACGAGGGTATGCGGCCTATCTTTTGGCAACACCGGACGCTCCGCGGGGATCCGCCCCGTCTCCAGGCCTTCGCGCGGGGAAATCCCGGCGAACGCCCGAGCTGCCCTCTCCTTGCCATGTCCCACGCCCGCCGAACCGCCACCGTCCCTGCCGAGCTCGGCGGAAAGCCCCTCGACGGCGCCGTCCGCGCGCTCTTCGGCCTCACGTGGGGCAAGGCGCGCGCGTTCGTCGAGCGCGGCAAGGTCACCGTCGGCGGTGACGTCGTCGTCGAGGGCGACCGGCGCGTCCGCGCGGGCGCCGTCCTCGAGCTCGACCCCGCGCGCCCCGCGCCGGCGCGCGCGAGCGATCTCGGCTCCGCCGCGCTCGTGCACGTCGACGCGCAGGTGGTCGTGGTGCGGAAGCCGTCGGGCATCAGCACCGTGCCCTTCGACGAGAACGAGACGGGCACGCTCGACGAGCGCGTGCGCGCCATCCTGTCGAAGCGCGGCTCGGGCGGAGGCCGGCCGAACCTCGGCGTGGTGCACCGCATCGACAAGGAGACGAGCGGCCTCGTCGTCTTCACCCGCACCTGGCTCGCCAAGCAGAGCCTCACCCAGCAGTTCCGCGAGCACACGGTGGTGCGGCGCTACCTCGCGATCGTGCACGGCGCGCCCGCGACCCGCACCTTCCGGTCGCACCTCATCGCCGATCGCGGCGACGGCCTGCGCGGCTCGTGGGAGGCGCGCCCGCGCAAGAGCCCGAAGGCCGAGGGCCAGCTCGCGGTGACCCACGTGAAGCGGCTCGAGCGCCGCGGCGCGGCCTCGCTCGTCGAGTGCCGCCTCGAGACCGGGCGCACGCACCAGATCCGCATCCACCTGTCGGAGGCGGGCCACCCGCTCGTCGGCGAGCGCGTCTACGTGCGCAACTTCGCCGGCGAGCCCATCGCCGCGCCGCGGCTGATGCTCCACGCGGCGGTGCTCGGCTTCGTCCACCCGTCGACCGGCGAGGACGTCCTCTTCGAGGATCCGATGCCCGACGACATGGCGCGCGTCTGGGCCAAGCTCTCGGAGGGCGCGCGGACGGAGGGGGGGGAGTGACGCGCCTCGAGACGACCGGCTACTACGCCCTCGGCGTACCCTTCTACCTCGTGATGCTCGGGGCGGAGTGGCTCCTCGCGCGCCGGCGAGGGCTCAAGGTCTTTCGCCTCGCCGAGGCCATCGGCAACGTCTCGGCCGGCGTCGGCGAGCTCGTGGTCGGCCTCTTCTGGGGCCCGGTCGTCATCGCGCTATACGACTTCGGATACGACCGGTGCGCGCTGGTCCGCTGGCCCGAGGGCTCGTGGATCCCGTGGGTCATCGCCGTCTTCGGCGGGGATTTCGGCTACTACCTCTACCACCGCGCGGGCCACCGCGTGGCCGCGTTCTGGGCCATCCACGGCGTCCACCACCAGGCCGAGGAGATGAACGTGACCGTCGCGATGCGGCACCCGTGGCTCTCGGACACCTACGCCGTCGTCTTCTACGCGTGGCTGCCGCTCGTGGGCGTGCCGCCGCTCCAGTTCTTCGTCGCGATCTCGCTCATCTCGTTCTATGCGCTCACGGTGCACTCGCGGTTCTTCCACCGGCCGAGCTTCGGCTTCCTGGTCACGCCGCGCACGCACATCGTCCACCACGCCAAGAACCCGCGGTACCTCGACAAGAACTTCGGCGCGATGTTCACGATCTGGGACCGGCTCTTCGGGACGTACGTGGAGGTCGATCCCGCCGACCCTCCCCGGCTCGGGAGCCTGCGCGGCTACGAGACCCACGACGGCGTGCGCTCGCAGTGGGTCTGGTTCCGCGACCTCGTCGTCCGCGCCCGCGCCGCCAAGCGCCCGCTCGACGCGCTGAAGGTGTTCGTGATGCCGCCCGGCTGGCTCCCCGAAGGGGTCACCGACGAGCCGATCACGCCCGCCCGCGCCGACGCCGAGATCCCGGCGCGCGCGCGCGCGTACGTGGTGGTGCAGTTCGTCCTCACCCTCGCGTTCGCGGTTTGGGTGATCGCGCTGCGGGGCGCGCGGAGCCCCGGCGAGCAGGCGGTCTTCGCGCTCGTCATCGTCGCCGGCCTCCTGTCGCTCGGCGGCATCCTCGACGGCCGGCGGTCGGCGCGCGCGGTCGAGGTCGGGCGGCTCGCGGCGAGCGCGATCGCGCTCGGCCTCGTGGCCGCGGGGAGGCTCGGGTGAGGCGGCTCGCGGCGGGCGCGCTCGCCCTCGCGGCGGCCCTGGCGGGCCTCGGCTCGTGCAAGACCGCCACCCAGGCGACGCTCGAGATCACGACCGACCTCCGGTGCGCGTCGCTCAGCCAGACCCGGGTGTTCGTCACCTCGGCGAACGACGAGGCGTCGACGAGCCCGACCACCGAGACGTCCGCGTGCGAGGCGACGGCCTCCGGCGGGCGCATCGGCACCTTGACCGCGGTCCCGGGCGGCGGCGACGGGCGCGTCTTCGTCCGCGTCGTCGCGGGCGTCGATCGCCCCGCGAGCGAGTGCGCGGCGCCGTCGTACGCCGGGTGCATCGTCGCGCGGCGGCTCGTCACCTACGTGAAGAGCGCCGACGTCAAGGTCCCGATCCCGCTCCTGTCGATCTGCAAGAACGTCCCGTGCGACGAGGCCACGACCTGCAACCGCGCCGGCCGCTGCGTCGCGGCCGCGGTGCGGCTCGGCTGCGAGGAGGCGAGCGGCTGCCGGCTCGACGGGGAGCCGGAGGAGGGCGACGCGTCCGTCGACGCGCCCGCGAGGGACGCCGCGCCGGTCGACGGCGGTGAAGGCCGAGACGGCGGCGTCGTGGACGCGCAGGCCGTCGACGCGTCGTTCGACGCCAGCCCCGACGCCTCCGTGCCCGCGACCGTGCTCTGCAAGGGCGCGACGTGCCTCCCCGGCGCCAAGTGTTGCGTCGACTCGCTCGACGGCGATCTCGCGTGCGCGGCGTCGGCGGCGCTCTGCCCCGCGAGCTCCGGGGAGTCGCGTCAGATCTTCTGCGACAGCGCCGACGACTGCCCCGGGGGGGTGTGTTGCTTCGTGGGCACCGACGCGCGCTGCGCCGCATCCTGCCTCGCGCCGGGCGTGATCATCTGCCCGATCTCTCCGCACCCGAGCCCCTGCCCCTCGGGGATGGCCTGCTCCGGCCCGGTGCTCGTCGAGATCGGGCGCCGGCGCTGCCTCTGACCCCGCCGAATCTGCTACGCGGAGCGCGCGCCCCGAACTAGGCTGCGCCGCCATGTCCGAGGCCCCCGAGAACGAGAGCGCCGAGAGCGCGGTTCCGTCGACCCCTCCTCTGCCGTCCACCCCCGACGCGCCCGCAGCGAGCGCCGAGGACGCCGCGGCGAGCGAGGCGCCGCCGCCGGTCCCGGTCACGCGGTTCGAGAAGATCGTCGGGCACCCGCCGGGCCTCTTCATCCTCTTCTTCACCGAGATGTGGGAGCGCTTCTCGTTCTACGGCATGCGCGGGCTCCTGAAGGGGTACATGATGTACTACCTCTTCGCGGTCCTCCCGCAGAAGCTCTACCGCCCCGACGACGAGGAGGGCGCGGCCATCGTCGGCCAGGCCGACAGCTTCGGCGTCATCGGCTGGGATCCCCTCCACCGCCTCCTCCTCGCCATCGACCCCAAGATGGACGTCCAGGGCCAGGCGTCGCTGGTGTACGGCCTCTACAACGGGCTCGTGTATCTTACACCCGTCATCGGCGGCTACCTCGCCGACAAGTATTTCGGCCAGCGCAAGATCGTCATGGCGGGCGCGGTGCTCATGGCGGCGGGCGAGTTCATGCTCGGCTCGGAGAAGCTCTTCTTCTTCGCCCTCCTCGTGCTCATCGTCGGCAACGGGGCGTTCAAGCCGAACATCTCGACCCAGGTCGGCAACCTCTACCGGGAGGGCGACAAGCGTCGCGACCGCGCCTATTCGATCTTCTACGTCGGCATCAACGTCGGCTCGTTCATCTGCAACTTCATCTGCGGCACGCTCGCCGCCGTCTACGGCTGGCGATGGGGCTTCTTCGCCGCCGGCGTGGGCCTGCTCCTCGGCCTCGTGGGCTACGTCGCCGGGCAGCGCTACCTCGCCTCCGACAACCTGATGAAGTCGAAGGCGGAGCCCAAGAAGGAGGTCGCCGCCCCCGAGGTCAAGCGCCCGCTCACCAAGCAGGAGCGCCTCGTCGTCATCTCGCTGTGCGCCCTCTGCGCGCTCAACGTCCCCTTCTGGGTCGTCTACGAGCAGCAGGGCAACACGATGCAGACCTGGGCCGACAAGCAGACGATCTGGCCCACCATCGGGAGCTTCCACGTCCCCACCACGTGGTTCCAGTCGTTCAACCCGCTCATGATCGTCATGCTCACGCCGGTCATCAACATGCTCTGGGCGTGGCAGGAGCGGCGCGGCAAGGAGCCCTCGACGGTGTCGAAGATGGCGATCGGCTCGTTCGTCCTCGGCGGCTCGTTCATCGTGATGGTCATCGGCGCGAAGCTCATCGGCGCCGGCAAGGGCAGCGTCTTCTGGCCGTTCTTCGCGACGCTCATCCTCACCGTGGGCGAGCTCTACCTGTCGCCCATCGGCCTGTCGTTGGTCACCAAGGCGGCCCCCGCGCGGATGGTGTCGCTGATGATGGGCATCTGGTTCGTGTCGAGCTTCCTCGGCGGCCTCCTGTCTGGCGTGGTCGGTGTATTCTACACAAAGATGCCGCGCGAGCTCTTCTTCCTCATGCTGATGGTCATCGGCGTCGCGACCGGAGCCGCGATGTGGGCGTTCAACAAGCCGCTCAAGAAGGCCCTCGGCGACCACGCCTGAGGGCGCTCAGGCGCGCAGGAGGATCGGCGCGTCCGCGGTGCCGACGACGCGGCGCACCGACGTCGCGCCGTCGCGGTAGCCGCCGCGCTCCACGACCGCGATCTCGTCGACCGCGCCGTAGACCTCGACGGCGTGCCCCTCGTTCAAGACGAGCTCGGCGAAGCGCGCGTCGCCGGCGATGCCCATGAACGCGGTCGGCGAGACGCCGCGCCCCCGCAAGAACGCGCCGAAGCGAGGGTTGTCGTCGTTCACGCGCGGGTGCTCTCCGACGTCCTCGAGCTCGGCCGTGAGATCGACCGCCCCTCGCTCTTCGGTCGGGGCGACGAGGATCCGCGCGCCGTCGTCGCCGACCAGCCAGAACGGCGCGGTGGACGTCCCCTCGTAGGCCGTTTGCCAGTGGCGCACCGAGTCCCCGTTCGCGGTCGCGACGAAGGCGAGCTCCGCGATCCTCGCCGCCCAGAACGCGCACCGGCGCTGGGTGAGCGGCGCCTCGACGAGGCCGTCGGCGACGAGGCGGCCGCGCACCCGCGCGTCGCCGCCGACGACGGCCTCGGCGGGGCTCACGATCGCGGCGCGGCGCGCGGAGAAGCGGCGCCGCGAGCGGCGGAAGGCGGCGAGCGTGCCGACCCCGAAGATCGCGTCGACGATCACGACCTCGGGTCAGCGGCAGGGATCGCTGAGGGTGCCCGCGAACGAGGAGCTCGCGAAGGCGTCGCCGCCGCCCGAGCACCCGGGCCGGCCCTTGCGGGGGCGGCGGGCTGCGATCTCCTCCGGGCTCTGCATCGCAGGGCCGCACGCGTCGGGCCCGGCCGCGATGGCGGGGCGCGCCGTGATCGTCGTGGTGGGGGCGTCGCCGCGCACGGTGTAGGCGACCTCGTAGTTCTCGCTCGGGGCGTAGAAGAGCCCCCGCGGCTCGAGCGAGACGTCCACCAGCGCGCGCGGGGGCACCGCCACGAGGCGGGTGTCGCTCACCCTGACGGTGCGCCGGCCGACGTCGCCGACCGAGCACGCGGTCGAGACCTCGTAGTCGACCTTGATCGTGTGGGCGCCCGGCGTGAGCCACGGCGTCGCGAGGAGCGCGCCGCCGGTCCAGGGGCCGCTCTCGATCACGTATCCGTCGACGGATACCGTGGCGTTCTCGATGCGCGCGGCGCCGTCGACGTGGGTGCCGAGCTGGAAGACCGCGCCCTCGGCCGGGGCTTGCGCCACCGGGGAGGCCGCGCGCGGAGCGCAGCCCGCCGCGCCGATCGCCGCGAGGCAAGACACCAAGCCGACGTGCACGAGACTTCGCGTCATCGAACGAGGAACCATCGGGCCTCCGGGGTGACTTCGAGGTGGAAGTGGTTTCGGTGCTGGAAGTTGTAGTGCGGTGTGAGCTGCACGTTGAAGAGGCGCATGTCGGCCGCCTCGCAGACGATCTGGCGGAGCTCCTGGGCCTCCTTCTGCGCGGGCGCCGGCGCGCCCTCGCCGCAGGTCCGGGCGCCGATGCCGGCGCCGTGGAAGTCGCGCTCCACCGACAGCGTCGTGCCGTCGTTCTTGATCAGGCTCCCGAGGTCGATGGCGAGGGCCCCGTCGTGGCGGCGTCCGAGCTGGCCCTCGGCCCAGCCGCGCGCCGCCGGCGGGCGGTAGACCGACATGTGCACCGCCTCTTTGACGTCGTGCTTCGCCAAGACCGGCGCGAGGTCGTCGAGCGCGAGCACCAGGCGGCAGTCGAGGATCTCGTAGGGGCTCTGGGGCCGCACCCGCGCCGGCTGGTTGCCGTGGAACGAGACGCCGTGGAGCGGCCCGGTGAGGCGAACCGGCGCGAGGACGCCCCGCGCCCCCGTCACGCGCGCGAAGGGGACCTTGCGGCGGGTGAGCTCGGCCTCGCACTCGAAGCGCTGGAGCTTGCCGTATTTGAAGGCGGGCGCGGTCGTCGGGTCATCGGCGAGGCGCACCCCCCCGAGCGCGTGCGCCGAGCGCGGCGCCACGAGGGCGGCGGCGACGGCGGCGGCGGCGACCGCGAGGAGGGAGACCCTGACGCTCACCCCTCCAGAGTAGCAGCCCGGTGGTGCCTCGCCAAGCGCGCGAATCCCTTCGACAATGACGGCGCGGCGCCGCGCGTGCCCGGTGGTACAATGGCGTCGCAAACCCATGGCGGAGCTCTCCCAGCGGCAGCGGCAGATCCTCTACGCGTGCGTCAGCGAGTTCGTCTCGACCGGGCAGCCGGTGGGATCGCGGACCCTCGCGCGCAAGGGGATCGATCTGTCTCCGGCGACCATCCGCAACGTCCTCGCCGAGCTCGAGGACGCGGGCTTCTTGCGCCAGCCGCACACGAGCGCGGGCCGCGTCCCCACCGACCGCGCGTTCCGCATCTTCATCGACGCGCTGATGGAGCTCGAGCAGCTCTCGGCCGAGGCGCACGCGCGCATCCAGGCCCGCTTCTCCGAGATCACCCCCGGCGACAACGTGATGCGCGAGACGGGGCGCCTCCTGTCGGAGCTCACCGGCGCGGCCGCGGTGGTGGTCGCGCCGCGCGCCGAGCTCACGCTGAAGCACCTGCGCTTCATCCGCACGAACCCCGGCGAGGTGCTCGCTGTCCTCGTGATGTCGAACGGCGTCGTGCAGAACCGCTTCCTCCGCGCCGACGTCACCGAAGACGAGCTCCTCCGGCTCCACAACCTGCTCGACGACGTCATCGAGGGGCGCACGCTCGGGGAGCTGCACGACCTGTTCGACCGACGCCTGCAGAGCGAGCGCGTCCAGGCCGACTCGCTGAAGAAGCGCGCGTTCGAGCTCGGCGACGCGGCCATCGCCGGCATCGCGGAGGCGCGGGCCGACCTCGTCATCGAGGGCCGCTCCCGCTTGCTCGACCTCCCGGAGTTCGCGGACGCCGGCGGCACCAAGGCCGTCGTGTCGGCGCTCGACGAGCACGAGCGCATCGTGGAGCTGCTCACCGCGACGATGGACGCGAAGGGCACCGCGATCGTCGTGGGCGAGGAGGCGGGCGAGCTCGGCGGCGGCCAGCTCGCGATCGTCGGCGCCTCCTACACCGAGAACGGCCGCGCCGCGGGCACCATCGGGGTCATCGGTCCGACCCGCATGGACTACCCCAAGGTGGTCCCTCTGGTGACCGCCACGGCCGACGCGATGAGCGCCTACATGGACCGGAACAAGGGCGCCAAGGCCGCTCTGGGCTCGAAGGGCGAGCCGCGGACCTTCTCGAGCGGGTCGAGCGGAGACGGCCCCGTCCCCGGCGGCGGGCGCCGAGATCACGAGGAGTGACGGGCGTTTTGATGCGTACAGCCGGCCCGGCGATGGTGTAGGATTCACGCACCATGCGCACGGCGCCGCCGGACCTGCCCGGCAGTCACACGGCCGAATCGCCCCTCGATCGCGCGCTCACGCTGATGCTGGCCGGCGAACGCGACGCGGCGCTCCGCTGGGCGGCGGCCGTGGTCCAGCACGACCCGTCGCTGCCGAGCTCCCTCATCCTCACCTCACGCCTGCTCGCCGACGCCGGCCGCACGGAGGCCGCCATCGAGGGCTTCACCCTCGGCCTCAAGCGCGCGATCGACGCCGGCAACCTCCCGCTCGCCATCGCGGCCATCGGCGATCTGCGCGCCCTCGGCGTCGACGTCGGTGAGCACCTCGACGGGATCGCGGAGGCGTTCTGCGCCGGCTCGCCCCGGCTCGCCGACGTCGCGACGCCGCCGCCGCCGCCGCTGCCGCACCTCGACGAGTTCCAGACGCTGAGCTCGTTCTTGACCGGCCCTGCGCTGCTGTCCAAGGCGACCGAGATCATCCACGACGCGAGCCAGGAGTACGAGAGCGTCGCCGAGAGCGAGCCGCCGCTCATCACCCCGCTGCCTCTCTTCAGCCACCTCGAGAAGGCCGGCCTGCGCGCGCTCATCGAGTGCTTCGAGATGGTCACGGTCGCGGCGGGCAAGAACGTGATCAGCGAGGGCGAGGAGGGCGCCGAGGCCTACATCGTGGCCCGCGGCGAGCTCGAGGTTCGCCGCGAGATCCACGATCCCGAGGGCGACGAGACGGTGACGCTCGCCCGCCTCACCAACGGCGCGCTCTTCGGCGAGATGGCGCTGCTCTCGCGCGCGCCGCGCGCTGCGAGCGTCGTCGCCTGCCGACCGTCGATCCTCCTCGTCGCCCGCCGCGACGCGCTGGAGGCGGTGGCGGAGAAGCGACCCGAGGTCGGCGTCGAGCTCGCCGCGCACTGCCGCCGCCGCATGGTGGCGAACCTCGTGCGCACGTCGCCGGTGCTCCTCGCGGTGCCCCCCGACGAGCGCGCGGCGCTCGTCGAGCGCTTCGAGACCAAGGTGTTCGAGAAGGGCGAGCGGCTGATCGCCGACAAGGAGGAGCCCACGGGGCTTCACCTCATCGCCTCGGGCGAGGTCGCGGTCGTCGGCCACGAGGGCGACAACGGCGAGTCGTTCGTCATCGCGACGCTCGGCGTCGGCGACGTGGTGGGCGAGGTCGCGCTCGTCCTGCGCCGCAAGGCGAGCGCCGACGTCGCCGCGGTCCACCCGACCGTCACGCTGCACCTCCCGCGGGAGGATTTCATGGCGCTCATCCGCGACCATCCGGCGATCCTCGCCGGGCTGTACCTGCTCGCGGTGGCCCGCGACGAAGAGACCAAGAACGTGCTCACCATGTCCACCACCACGGTCGCGGAGGCGGACGAGTACGTCCTCGTCTGAGAGCTTCGGGTATGGCGAGGGAGCCTTCGCACGGGCACGAGGATGCGCACGCGCACGCGCACGAGGACGGGCACGGGCACGGGCACGGGCACGGGCACGGGCACGGGCACGGGCACGGGCACGAGGACGGGCACGGGCACGGGCACGAGGACGGGCACGGGCACGGGCACGAGGACGGGCACGGGCACGGGAAGGGGGAGTTTACGCTCGGGGAGGCGAAGCAGGCGCGGCGGCTGACGGTCGTCCTCGTCATCGTCTCGTTGTTCTTCGTCGCCGAGTTCATGGGCGCGCGCGCGGCGCGCAGCGACGTCCTGCGCGCCGACGCGCTCCATCTGCTGATGGACATCTTCGCGCTCGCGATGAGCTTGCTCGCGATGCGGCTCGCGGTGCGGCGGCCCACCGCGCGCTTCACGTACGGGCTGCGCCGTGCGGAGCCCATCGCCGCGGTCTTCAACGCCCTCCTCATTTTCGGCGCGGCCGTCGAGATCGTGCGCGACGCGGTGGAGCACCTCGAGCACGCGGAGTCGCCGAAGGGCGACCTCATGCTCGTCGTCGCGATCGCCGCCCTGTTCGTCAACGGCATCAGCGCGTGGCTCCTCCACGGCGCGATCCACCACGGGCACGATCACGGGCACGGGCACGGGCACGGGCACGATCACGGGCACGGGCACGGGCACGGTGGGGACGCGAAAGAGGGCGCGAAGAAGCGGCCGCGGGGCCACGAGCTCAACCTCCGCGGCGCTTGGCTCCACCTCCTCGGCGACACCCTCGGGAGCGTGGCCGCGCTCGTCGCGGCGATCGCCATCCGCGCGGGCGGGCCGCCCGCCATCGACCCCCTCGCGAGCCTCGTCGTCGTCGTCATCCTCGTGCTCGGCGCGATTCGCCTCCTGCGCGACGCGGTGGCGGTGCTCGTCGAGGCCGCGCCCAAACACCTGCCGGTGCCTCAGGTCACGGCGGTGCTCCGGTCGATCCCCGAGGTCCGCGAGGTCCACGATCTCCACGTGTGGACCCTCGGCGCCGGCCACGACGCGATCACCGCGCACGTGCGCGCCGAGCGCCCCGACCCCGATCTCGGTCGGCGCATCGCCGAGCGCCTGCGCAAGGACTTCGAGGCCGAATACGTCACGGTGCAGGTCGACCCCTCGGACGAGTCCTGCACCGCTCCGCCGTCACGGACGCCGGCCAGCGAGCGCTGAGCCCAGCGCGCGCGCGCCCGTCACTGGCACTTGTTCGAGATGCACGACTTGCCGTCGGGGCACTGGCCGGGGCCGGTGCACTCCGCCTGCGCCTCGTCGAGCGTGCGGCACACGCCGTCCTTGGCGCAGTAGCCGATGCGCGCGTCGATGAGCCGGCACTGCTGGTCGTTCGCGCACGTGTACTTGCAGTAGCCCTCGATGCACTTGCGCGCGGGGCCGGTGCCGCCGCCGTTGCAGCTCGCGTCGTCGGTGCAGTTCGGCTTGGGTCGGGTGTCGATGACGCAGGCGCCCTGGTTGCAGTACTTGCCCGCGCCGCACTGGGTGTCGTTCACGCACGAGGGGACGCAGGCGCCGCCCACGCAGAGCGGGTTCGCCGGGTCCTTGCAGTCGACGTCTTTGGCGCAGCCGCCGGTCGTGTCGGGCTTGCAAACCCCCTTCTGGCAGCTCGTGCCGCCGGGGCAGGCTTGCCCCGCGCTGCAGTCGACGAGGCACTGACCGTCGGCGCACGCCTTGCCCGGCTCGCACTGGCTCGAGAACTGGCAGGTCGACTGCTTCGGGACGCATGAGCCGGCGGTGCAGGTCTCGTTCGCGCCGCAGTCGGAGGGGCCCGCGCACGGGCAGGGCCCAGCCGTGCCGCCGCAGGCCTCGCACTTACCGGCGTTGCACGTCTTGCCGCTGTCGCAGTCCGCCTTCGTCGTGCAGTCCTTGGCGGTGCCCGGGTTCTCGGAGGGGGCGACGCACTGGCCCGACTTGCAGACCGTGCCCTTGGCGCACTGCGCGTCGGCGGTGCAGCTCGTCACGCACCCCTTGTCGGTGCAGATCTGCCCGCTCGCGCACGTCTTGGTCCCCGTGCAGGCGGCGGGCTTGGGGGGCGACACCGAGGTGCAGCCGTAGCCGTCGCAGTCGTAGCACCCGGTGGCGTCGCACTCGTAGCGGCTCGTCCCCGGTCCACACCCGTTCCAAGCGATGGCGCCCACGGCGGCGACGGCAAAGAGGAACGGCAAGGTGCTCTTCATGGGGGTCCTCCAGGAGCTCACGACCGCAGCCGAAGGGCTTCGATGCGAGCAAGGCTGCGTCCGAGTATCCACACGCCGTGCCAGCGCGCAAGGCGCCCGGTCGCAGGGAAAAAACGGGGTCTATCGCGCGCGAAACGCGCAGGCGTGGGGCAGGGACGTCAACCCGGCCGTGAACCGGCGGTCACGCTCGGTCTGACCCATTTCTACCCGCGCGCGCCCCGCTTGGAGAAGTACATCCCCCTACATCGCCGCTCGTGTGGTCCTTGACCGCCGTGCGCGGACTCGCTAACCGCCCTTGTATGAACTCTGTCCGCGCGCTCCTTGCCCTATGTGCCGCCCTCGCCGTGCTCTCGTTCGCGCCGCTGTCGTCGGCCGCCGAGACCAAGGTGGCGGTGGTGGACGTCCAGCGCGCCGTCGCGCAGACCGAGGACGGCCTCCGCGCCCAAGCGACGCTGAAGAAGCTGTTCGACGCTCGGCAGCAGGAGCTGAACAAGAAGCAGCTCGATCTCCAGAAGCAGCGCGAGGACATCGACAAGCAGGCGAAGGTCCTCTCGAAGGAGGCCCTGCAGAAGCGCATCGACGACTGGCAGAAGCAGATGATCGAGCTCCAGAGCGTCTTCATCGAGTACAACAAAGAGCTCGAGAAGAAGCAGAAGGAGCTCACCGATCCCGTCTTCGAGAAGGTGATGGCGATCATCAAGCGCATCGCGACGACCGAGGGCTACGACCTCGTCGTCGACCGGCAGACCGTCGCCTACGTGCGCACCGACATCGACCTCACCGACAAGTGCATCCAGATGTACAACAGCGGCGGCGCCCCCGCGGCCCCGGCCCCCGAAAAGAAGCCCTGAGCGGGTGACGTCCGAGCGCGGCGCGAGCGCGGAGCTCCGGGCGCGGTTCGACCCGCGCACCGTCGAGGAGCTCGCGCGCGCGATCGGCGGCGACGCCGCGCGCGTCGCCGCGCGGCGCGTCGTCGGCGTGTGCCCGGTCGACGCGCCGGTCGAAGGCGCGATCGCCCCCGTCGTCTCGCCGCGGTGGCTGCCGTTCGCGCGGGCGGCGGCGAGCGCAGGCGCGACGCTCCTCGTGTCCGAAGAGCTCCGCGCGCGTCCGGAGCTCGACGGCGTCGCGGCGTGGCTGCACCCTCGCGCCGGCGTCGCGATGGCCGATCTGCTCGACCTCTGCGCGCCGCGCCGCGAGCCGCCCATCGTGGGCGAGGGCTGCGACATCCACCCGAGCGTCGTCCTCGCCCCCGGGGTGGTCGTCGGATCGCGGGTCCACATCGGGCCGGGATCGATCCTCGGCCAGCCGGGCTTCGGTTGGGTGGCGACCGATCGCGGGCTCCGCCACGTCCCCCAGCTCGGCGGCGTGGTCGTCGAGGACGACGTGTGGATCGGGTCGCTCACCACCGTCGACGCCGGCACCCTCGGGCCGACCCGGGTCCGCAGGGGCGCGCGCATCGACTCCCAGGTCCACGTCGGCCACAACGCCGACGTCGGCGAGCACGCGGTGCTGTGCGGCAAGGTCGGCCTCGCGGGGTCGGTGAAGATCGGTCGCGGCGCCGTCCTCGGGGGCGCGGTGGGCGTCGGCGACCACGTGCGCGTGGGCGACGGGGCGAAGGTGGCGGGCGGCAGCGGCGTGATCGGCGACGTCCCCGCCGGGAGCGAGTATGCTGGCTACCCGGCCATGCCGAGGACGCGGTGGCTGCGCGGCGTGGCCGCCGCGTACCCGAAGCAGGGGAGGAACCAGCGATGAGCGAGAGTGACCCGTCCGCGGTCGATCCCAAGCGCCTCCGCGACATCGTGCCCCACGTGTGGCCGTTCGCGCTCTTCGATCGCGTCGAGAGCTTCGTGCCCCAGGCGAGCATCACCGCGGTCAAGCACGTGAGCGCCAACGAGCCGTGGCTGGGGATGCCCTCCGGCCAGCGCACCCACATCGTGCCCGGCGTGCTCGTCCTCGAGGCGCTCTTGCAGCTCGGCGCCCTCCTCGTCGACGCCACCTCGCCGCTCCGAGGGAACATCCTCGTGCACGTCGTCGGCTGCGATCACGTCCGGTTCCGCGGCCTCGTGCAGGTCGGCGACTCCCTCGACCTCTCGGTGGAGGTCCTCGCGCACGACACGAACATGTGGACGATGCGCGGGGCCGCCACCCAGCGCGGCATCCCCGCGGTCGGGGCCGATTTCGTCCTCGCCACCGTCTCGAGCGGGTGAGCGGCTCGGGGCGCAGAAAAAACGTCGGGCTTGAGCGCCCGAGCACGGCGGGGTATTCGTGCGTCCGATGGCTCGGACCATCCATCCGACGGCCTGGGTCGACCCGAGCGCAGAGCTCGAGGACGACGTCGTGGTCGGCGCCTTCGCCGTCGTCGGCGCGCGCGTGGTCGTCGGCCGCGGATCGTCGATCGGCGCCCACGTCGTGGTCGAGGGGCCCGCTCGCATCGGAGACGAGACCCACATCTTCCCGTTCGCCACGGTGGGGCTCCCGGCCCAGCAGCGCGCGCCGCTCGCGGGCTCGGAGGACTCGCTCCTCGTCGTCGGCAAGCACAACGTCATCCGCGAGCACGTGAGCATCCACCGCGGCACCGGCGGCCACGAGACGGCGATCGGCGATCACAACCTCTTCATGGCCGGCTGCCACGTCGGCCACGACGCCACCATCGGCTCGTATTGCACCCTCGCGAACGGCGTGCAGATCGCCGGCCACGCGGTCGTCGAGGACTACGTGAACTTCGGCGGGCTGTCGGCGGTGGCCCAACACGTGCGCGTCGGCGAGAGCGCCTTCGTGGCCGGCGGCGCGATGTGCGAGCGCGACGTGCCGCCGTTCGTCATCGTGCAGGGCGACCGCGCGCGCGTGCGCGCGCTCAACCGCGTCGGCCTCGAGCGCCGCGGCTTCACCAAGGCCCAGATCCACACGCTGAAGAAGGCCTTCCGGGCGATCTGGGTCCAGCGCGCGCTGCCGCCGACGGTCGCGGCCGAGCGGCTCGCGATCGATCACCCCCTGGTCAAGCGGCTCGTCGCCGCGGTGATCCCCGCGCCGCCGCCGGTCGACGACCGCTTCTGACGAGCGCGGGGCCCGAGGCGCCGGCTCGGCTCTCGAGCAGGCCGCGGAGGCTCAGCTCTTGAGCAGGTCGTCGAACGCGCGATCGAACTCGTCGTCGGCGCCCACCGCGACCTGACGGGGCGGCGGCTTCGCGTCGCCGCGGCTCAGGCGGCGGACGCGCTCTTGCACGTCTTTGTAGTTGGGGTCGCGCCGCATCGCCTTCTGGTAGTACGAGAGCGCCTCCTTCGAGAGCTTCTTCGCCTCGTAGGCGGAGCCGATCTCGTAGCAGAGCATCGTCTCCTGCTGCGGCTCCTTGATCTGCGCGTTCAGGCCGAGGACGAAGGCGTCGATCGCCTCGTTGAGCCGGCCCTGCTCGGTGTGGATCATCCCGATCATCGAGCGGCACACGCACTCGCGCTTCGGGTCGCGGGCGGCGACGTCGAACTCGCGGATGGCGTCGTCGACGAGGCCCATCTCCTTGTAGGCGATGCCGAGGTTGTAGTGGCTCTCGGAGTCCTCGACGCTGATCTGCTTGGCGACGCCCTCTTTGAACTTGCGGAAGACCTCCTCGACGTCGACCTGCTGGCTCGGATCGTCGAAGGCGCCGGCCTGCTGCTGCACCGGGGAGGGCTCCTCGAGGCTGTCGAGCGACGCCGCGATGTCGAACGCGCGGTCCTCGCGCGGCTTCTCGCGCGTGCCGCTGCCCGAGCGCTGCGCCGCGTCGAGCTGCTGGTCGATCTCCGCGATCCGCTCCTCGAGGAGCGGGTGGTTCGGGTGCATCGAGAGCTGCTCGACGAGGATCGCGCGCGCGTCCTCCACGAGGCCGCGGGAGATGAAGAACTCGGACTCCTCGAGGGCCTCCTCGAGGTCCTGGATGCGCGGCATCTGCGACGGCCGGCGCGCGGGCGCGGGCGCCGAGGCCGCGGCGCGGGCGCCGACGCCGGTGGCGAAGGTCGTCCGCTCGTTGCCGTCGTCGTCGTCGGCCGCGGCGTGCTCTTGGGCGGCCTCGAGGGGGAAGCTCGGGAGCGCCTCGCCGCCGGGGGCGGCGAACGGATCGTCGGCGGCGGGGGCCTCGGCGCCCTCGGCGCCCTCGTAGCCCTGCTCGGCGTAGCCGCCCTCGTCGTAGCCTTGCTCGCCGTAGCCCTGCTCGGCGTAGGCGCCCTCTTCGGCGTAGGGCTCCGCCGGCGTCTCGTACGCGGGAGCGACGGGCGCGACGATGCGGTTCGGGTCGTGGTACGCGCCCGAGACGTCGGACGGCCCCATCTCCTCGAGGTCGTACGAGGGGAGGCGGTCGTCTTGCGCGCCCTCCTCGTAGGCTTGCTCCTCGTAGGGGGCCTCGCCCTCGGCGCCCTCGTCGACGATCTCGTAGCCGAGCTCCTGGAGCATCGCGACGGCGCGCTCGTTGTGCGGATCGAACGCGAGCACGTCCTGGAGCGCGCGAGCGGCGGACTCGCCGTCGAGCGTGTCGACGTAGAGGCCGGCGATGACGAGCATCTCCTCGACCGCCTCCGTCGTGTAGCCCGCCTCGATCAGCACGTCGCGGTAGGACTCGTGGAGCTCCATCGAGCGGGGCTCGATCTCGAGGCCGATCCGCAGCGTCTCGAGCGCCTTCGCGTACAGCCGCACCCGCCGGAACGACTGCGCGTCGGCGAGCACCTGCGCGACCTGGTCGGACGTGTCGGGCGCCTGCTCGTACGCCTGATCGTACTCCTCCGCGGCGACGGCCTCGCCGGCCTCGACCTCGGGCGCCGCGTCTTCGTAGTCGCCCGCGGGCGCCTCTTCGTACGCGCCGGCCTCGACCATCGGGGCGTCCTCGTCGACGAGGTCGCCCTCTTCGACGAGCTCGTAGGCCTCCACCGAGGCCTCGTCGTATTCGGCGGCGTCCCCCTCGACCGCGGCCTCGGCCTCTTCGTAGAGCTCCTCGACCTGCTCCTCGTACGCGGCCTCGGGCTCGCCGTACTCCGCGCTCGGCGCCTCGGGGGCGTGCGCGGCCGGCGCTCCCGGCGACCCGTAGCCCTGGGTCTGCGCGAACGCGCCCTGCGGCTGCGGCGGGTACTGCGGGGCCGCGGCCTGCGGCGCGTAGGCCGGGGCAGGCGGCGGCGGCGGCGCCTGCACCGCTTGGTGCGGCATCGACTGCGACGCGAGCTTGCGCACGCCGTCGTCGTGCGGCGCGACGCGCATGAGGCGCTCGACGATCTCGCGGAAGAGGTCGGTCTTGCCGCTGTCGCGCGCGACGCGCGCCATCTCCTTCTGCACCTCGATCGCCTTCGCCGCCTGACCGATGGTGGTGAAGGCGCGGGCGAGGAGGCCGAGGGTGTCGATGTCGCGCGGGTTCGCCTGGAAGCAGACCTGAAGCTTCGCGAGGGCCTGCATCCCGTCGGCCGCTTGGCCGCGCGCGAGGTAGAGCTCGGCGGCGATGCGCGCCTGCTCGGGGTCTTGCTGGTGGTGGAGAAGGCGCTCGAGGACCTTGAGCGCGTCGTCGCGACGACCGAGCCCCGCGAGCTGCGAGGCCGCCGTCTTGAACTCGAAGACGGCGCCCTCGATGTCCTTCACCCGAGAGAACGCCTCCGCGAGGCGGAGGTGGGGCAGGGGGTTCGTGGGGTCGAGCTCGACGATCTTGCGGAAGACCTCGATCGCCTCCGCGTCCTTCTGCTGGCGCTGCAGGCGCGTCGCGACCTCGTCCAGGGCCGCGAGCGCGTCGCTCGTCAGACCGAGCGACTGGTAGAGCTCGGCGAGCTTCGGCGCGATGTGCCCGTACCGCTCCTCGAGCTGGGGCACGTGCTTGGCGATGATCTCGCGGATCTGCTTGTAGACCGCGATCGCCTTGAGGGCGAAGCCCTGCTGGGAGTAGAGCTTCCCGACCGTCTCGTACGTCGAAATGGCGTCCGGGTAGGCGCCCATCTTCGATTGAAGATCGCCCACCTTGAGCAGAGTCCGAGCGTCGTTCGGATCCGCCTGGATCAGCCGCTGGTACTCGAGGATCGCCTTGTCGTACTTCTTTTTTTCGACGTACTTCTGGGCGGCCTGGAGGACCTTTTCCCGATCAATCGCCACGTGCGGTAGAGGCTCCTTCGTCCGTTCGAACGGCTCGCGTGCCTGCTGGGGGGAAGTCGATGCCCAAGGGCGGCAGTGAGGGGACCGGACTCATTTCAAGAGGGATGCCTGGAAGACGACGAAGACGACGGCAAGGAACGCGCTCGCGAGCAGCGCACCCGTGAGGATACCGCTAACACCCGCTCCTTGCATACTTCCGTCGGCCGTCGCGGCCGCTTGGGCCATCCGGCGGGCTCGGGCGCCGAGGACGTGGTGCAGGCCGATGACCACGAACGCGAAGAGGAGCTTCGCGTGGAACCAATGGGCGTGCATGTAGTAGTCTGTAGTCTTGAAGAGGCGGGCGAGGCCGCAGACGAAGCTGATGCCGAACGCCGGGACGGCGACGCGCTTGTAGAGGAGCTCGTACGCCACGCGGGAGACGGCCCGGGCCCCCTCCCGCTCCTTGCCGTCGGCGAGCGCTCCGGCGTGCCGGGTGAGCCACCCGACCGAGGCGATGGCGCCGATCCAGACGAGGTTGGCCATGACGTGCAGGGTGACGAGCAGGGACTCCATGAGGGGGGCCATGCTAGCGTCTTTGCCCCATGACGGGATCCGCGCTGTACAAGGCCCCGTTCGGCCCCGGCGGGTCGAACGAGATCGACGCCCAGATCGCCGAGAAGCTCCTCGCCATCGCGCTCGGCAACGGGGCCGACTACGCCGACCTGTTCTTCGAGTATCGCGCCGCCGGCGGGCTGGTCTTCGACGAGGGGATCCTGAAGAGCGCCTCCCGCGGCGTCACGATGGGCCTCGGCGTGCGCGCCCAGAAGGGCGACGCCACCGGCTACGCCTACGTCGAGGAGCTCACCTGGGACGCGATGAAGCGCGCGGCCGAGACCGCGGCCCAGATCGCCACCGGCGGCGGCGCGGTGGCCCCCGCCGCGATCGAGAAGCGCGACCTCGGCTCCGGCGCGGGGCGCTACGAGCTCGACCGCGTGACGCTCGACGTCCCCGGCGTCGACAAGCGCGCGATCCTCGAGCGCGCGGCGGCTCGCGCCCACGCGGTCGACCCGCGGGTGATCAAGGTCCAGGCGAGCTTCGCCGAGGAGGTGCGCGAGATCCTCGTGTTCACCTCCGACGGCAAGCGCGCGTGGGACACCCAGCCGCTCATGCGCTTCGGCGTCCACGTGATCGTGGAGGACGGCGGCAAGCGCCAGGAGGGCTCCTCCGGCGGCGGCGGGCGCACGACGATGGGGTATTTCGCGGGCAAGACGCCCGAGTGGCACGCCGAGCAGGCGGCGAACCTCGCCCTGCGCATGCTCGACGCGGTCGAGGCGCCGGCGGGGCAGATGGAGGTCGTGCTCGCCCCCGGCGACAGCGGCATCCTCTTGCACGAGGCGGTGGGCCACGGCCTCGAGGCCGACTTCAACCGCAAGGGCACGAGCAACTACTCGGGCCAGATCGGCAACGAGGTCGCGAGCGAGCTCTGCACCGTGATCGACGACGCGACGCTGCTCCAGTCTCGCGGCGCCATCAACGTCGACGACGAGGGCAACGAGCCCATCTCGAGCGTGCTCATCGAGAAGGGCAAGCTCGTCGGGTACATGCACGACCGGCTGAGCGCCAAGCACTTCAAGCTCCGGCCCACCGGCAACGGGCGCCGCGAGAGCTTCGCCTGCGCGCCGCTGCCGCGCATGACCAACACCCTGCTCACCGCGGGCCCGCACGACCCCGAGGAGATCATCAAGAGCGTCAAGCGCGGCGTCTTCGCCAAGCGCTTCGGGGGCGGGCAGGTCGACATCTCCAACGGCGATTTCGTGTTCTCGCTCACCGAGAGCTATCTCGTCGAGGATGGGAAGATCACGGCCCCGCTCAAGGGGGTGAACCTCATCGGCAACGGGCCCGACGTCCTGCGCAAGGTGGTCATGCTCGGGAGCGACGTCGAGACGTCCGACGGCATCTGGACCTGCGGAAAAGACGGCCAGAGCGTGCCCGTCGGCGTCGGCTGCCCCACCATCAAGATCTCGAGCATCACCGTCGGCGGCACCAAGGTTTGAGCCGGCGGCGGAGCCGGCGGGCGCGGGGCGAGGGGAGAACATGAGCCGGGTCGTCCTCGTCGCGACGGCGTCCGCCGAGGACGAAGAGGGCGCGTCGCGGGCGCTCGATCGCCTCGGCGCGTCGGTCGCGGCCCAGGGGCTCTTCGACGAGCCTCCCGATCGGGTGGTGACGGGCGCGTCGTTCGTGCGGGCGATCGTCGTCGAAGCGGGCGAGCGCCCGGACCTGGCGGTGGCCTCGCTGCGCGGCTTGCGCCGGGTCGCGGCGCTCACCGAGACGCCGAGCCTGCTCGCGATCGCGGAGCGGCAGGTGGCGCGCATCGAGCCGTCGATCGGCTTCGACGACTTCATCGTGGCGCCCTATTTCCCCGCCGAGCTCTACGCGCGCATCCGGCGCCTCGAGTGGCGCGCGTCCGAGTTCCTGACCGAGGAGCGGCTGAAGCTCGGCGCGATCCTCGTGGATCGCGCCGCGCGCGAGGTCACCGTCGACGGGCGCCGCGTCGCGCTCACCGCCAAGGAGTTCTCGCTGCTCGTGTGCCTCGTCCAGGCGCGGGGCCGCGTGCTCTCGCGCGACACGCTCCTCGCCCGCGTGTGGGGCGCGCGCTACGAGGGCGGCGCCCGCACCGTCGACATCCACGTGCGGAGGCTTCGCGCGAAGCTCGGCGAGGCGCTCCCGCTCGAGACGTCGCGGGGGGCGGGCTACAAGATCGCGGCCTTCGAAGGGGGCACGTGAGCGCCCGGGTCCTCGCGGTGAGCCTCGGCTGCCCCTCCGGCATCGGCCCCGAGGTCGCGATCCGCGGCGCGGGCGCGGCTCGCGACGTGGTGCTCGTGGGCTCGGAGGCGATCGCGCGGCGCGCGGCGACGATCGTCGGAGCGAGCCGACCGATCGCGGTCGTGGCGTCGCCGGCGGAGGCGGCGGGGCGGC
>JAEUKG010000520.1 GCA_016794325.1 Myxococcales bacterium
CCCGCGCGTCTGGCCTACGACAGGCACGGATCCGCAGGTCCGACCGTGGTCCTCCTCCACGGCATCCCAGGCTCACGCGCCACGTTCGCGAAGGTCGGAGAGCAGCTCGGGAAGACTTGTCGCGTCGTGGTTCCCGATCTCCTCGGCTTCGGCGACTCGACGGACGCGCCAGCCCACTACCACGCGAAGGAGCACGCGGAGGTCGTGGTGCGTCTCCTCGGCGAGCTCGGCGTCGAGGATCTCCACCTCGTGGGCTTCGACTTCGGCGGACCGACGGCCATCCGCGTCGCGGCCAGGCTCGGCTCGCGCGTCCGTTCGCTCACGGTCGCGGCGACCAACATGTTCCCCGACACGCCCGTCCCCTTTCCGCTCCGGCTCGCGAAGGTCCCAGTCCTGGGGTGGCTGTTCTTCCGGCTCGCGTTCGGCACGTTCGGGCTCATGGCGATGTGGCTCGTCGCCGTGGCCGATCGGAGGGCGTTCCCCTTCGACCAGTACCGGACCGCCCTCGAGGGGCACGGCGCGCGAACGACGCGCCGGATCTTCCTGAGCAGCATGCGCGACCTTCCCGGGCTCTACGGAGAGGTCGAGCGTCAGGGAAGGGCGCTCGGGCTTCCGTCGCTCGTCCTCTGGGGCGATCAAGACCCGTTCTTCCCCATCACCGTCGGTGAGCGCACCGCGGAGGCGCTCGACGCCGAGCTGCGCGTCCTGGAGGGCTGCGGCCACTTCGTCCCCGAGGAGCGTCCGACGGAGACCGCGGACGCGATCGCGGGCTTGATCGCTCGGAGTGGATCGTGAACGTCGGGCGAGTCGTTCGGTCCGACGGCGCGGGCGTCGCGTCGTCCGTCGGCCACGAGCACCGGCTCACGCCCGCCGCCCAGGACCGCGGCGGCCCGACTCGGCTCGGGGCCGCGCGCGAGCGCGCCGACGTCGCGATCGACGCGTGGGCGTCGCGGATCGCCGACGACCGGCCCTTCGTGCGATTCTCGGGCCTCATGGTCGGCGCCATCGTCTGCACGTGCCCGCAGCGGCGTCGGCTCTCCGCCGAGCGGACGCCGGCGACCGCGCAGGGGGAGTGCCCCGCCGAGGACGCCGCGCCCCGAAGGGCTCGGTGGCTCGAGATCACGGACGGCCCGTCATGACGACCCGAGAGCAGGTCGCGGCGACCTTCCAGGCGAACCGCCGGGTGCTCGCGGGGTATTTGACCCGGCTCGTCGTCCGGGAAGACGTCGCGGAGGAGCTCGTCCAACAGGCAGCCGTGCGCGCCCTGGAGCAGCAGACGCTGCCGGAGGATGCCGGCGAGCTGCGCACGTGGTTCTTCCGCGTCGCGACGAACCTCGCGCTCGATCACCTGCGCAAGCACGGCACGTGGCGTGAGGGAGTGCTCGACGACACCCGGGGACGGGCCGAAGGGGACGCGGGCTTCGTGGCCGAGTCGCGGCTCCTGGCGGGATCTCCCGAGATGAAGACGATCGCGAAGGATCACCTGGCCGTGTGCTTCGCGTGCACGCTCAGGAATCTCCGCCACGAGGAGTCCGCGGCGCTGCTCTTGAAGGAGGTCTACGACTTCACGGTCGAGGAGGTCGCCCGCGTCATGGGAGCGAGCTTCGGCCAGGCCAAGGCGTGGATCCAGTCGGCGCGGGCCCAGTTGAAGGCGAAGTACGACACCTCCTGCGCGCTCGTCACCCAAGAGGGCGTCTGCTTCCAGTGCGTGGAGCTGGACCGCTTCTTCCAGGCGGACGGTGGGGATCCTCTCGCTGGGACCGAGCGCGACGTATCCGCCCGTCTGCTCATCGTTCGTGAGCGACGCGACGCGCCCTTCGGGCCTTGGCATCGGCAGATGATGCGCCTCGTGGAAGACGTGCTCGGCGACGGGCCCGTGAATCCTCGCCGGCGCGACCACTGACGATCCTGGTTGGTGCAACCCCCGCGCCTGCCGCACGCCTTGCCGCCGAGACCACCAGATTCCCGAGCAGTTCCGCTGTCACACGGCTTGCAGTGGTCGCCGCCATGCGCCGTTCCATCCTCCTCCTCCAGTTGCCGGTCGCGGCCCTCGTGGTCGCTTGGGTCGCGTGCAGCTCCGACGACGGCGGCGGGGGCGGCGGCGACGCGGGGGTCGACGCCACGGTCGACGCGAGCGAGGGCGGGGGCGGCGACGGCGCGCTCGACGCGCCTCCGGGCGACGGCGGGGCCGACGCCTCCGACGCGAGCGACGGCGGGCGGACGCTGCCGACGGTGGCGTGCGGCGTCGTGGACGGCGCGGCCGCGGACGACGCCGTGTTCTACGACGTCGCGAGCGGCGTCCCGATCGATCGTCGCGGCGACCGCATGCTCCGGCGCTCGACCGCGTACGGGTGGGCGCTCCACGACGTGACCACCGGCGCGCGCGTCGCCCAGGGCGACTCGCCGACGGCCGGCATCCCCGCCCTCGAGTGGCGCGGCAACGTCATCCTCGTCGGGCGCGACGACGGCGCGACCTTCGAGACGCGGAGCTCCGCGACGGGCGCGCTCCTCCACACCTTCGCGGTGGACCGCATCACGCAGGGGGTCCAGCTCTCCAGCGACGGCGCGTACGTGCTCGTCGTCTCCGACGCCGAGCTCGCCATCCACGCGCCGACGGGGGCCTCGATCCGGTCGATCCCCGCGTCGAGCCTGAAGACGCCGGGCGCGCTCCCGCGGTCGACCGGGCTCCTCGCGCCGGGCCCGAGCGCGATCCTCTACGTCGACGACGCCACCCGCACGACGGTGGAGTCGGTGCCGATCGACGGCTCGGCGACGACGCTCACCACCTTGCCTGCGCCCTACTACGGCCTCCGGAGCGACCGCGCCGGCGTCGTGATGTACGACCCCGGCACCGGGACCACGAGCTTCACCGACGCCTCGGGCGCGACCCGCGGCGCCGGGATCCCCGGGCACGCCGACGCGTGGGGCAACTACGCGTGGAGCGCCGCCGCGGGGACGGTGAAGGTGTGGTCGATCAGCGGGCCCACCGCCGCCATGGTCGGCACGTACCCCCTGACCGGCGCGACCGAAACCTGGGACGTCATCGTATCTCAGTCGGGATATTTGTTCCTGTCGGGCGGCCTCCTGTCGCTCCGCGGCCCGACGCCGGCGCTCTCGGCGTTCACGGCGCCGCCGTCGGCGGGCGGGAAGCCGCTCGTCCTCGCGGTCGACCCGGCGAACGGCGACTGGGCGATCGGCGACGACGACGGGCGGACGCTGTTCGGCTTCGGCGGGGCCTACGACAAGTACGCCCTCCTCGGCTGCGGCTCGGTCGTCGGCGTGTCCGGCTCGACCACGGGCCGCCTCGCCGTGACCTTCGCGGATCGCGTCGAGGTGATCGACGCCGTGACGGGCGGCTCGGTGATGCCGCCCCTGCGCGTGACCTCTTCGGGTCGCGCCCTGATTTCCGCCAACGGGTCGGTGCTCGTGACCAGCGAGCCGGCGGCGTATTCGGTCCCCGCCGGCGTGCGGATCGGGACCTGGACCGGCGCTCCCCTCGACCTGAGCGGCGACGGCACCAAGGTCGCCGCGCGCGGGGTGACCGGCGTGGACGTCCGCGCGACGACCGGCGGCGCGCTCCTCGCGACGCGCCCGGTGGCCCGCGGCCCGGCGACGGCGATCTTCTCTCCCAGCGGCTCGAAGCTCGCCGTCCTCCGCGACGTGAACGAGATGCCGGGCGCGGGGTCGCCCGTCGTCTTCACCACCGACGTCTACAGCGCGACCTCCTCGGTGGCGTGGCCGATGCCGCTGCCCAACGAGGGCTACGCGCCCACGTACTGGATCACCGACGACCTGCTCTCGGGTCAGGCCATCCCGTCGGGCGCCACGAACCCGCCGCGGTGGGACATCAAAGAGGGGACGCTCGCGTGGACGGGCGCCGGCCCCGCCACGTCGACCCCGGGCTCCGTCCTCTATACCGTCGTCCAGTTCTGGACGCTCGGGAAGTTCGTGCGCAGCGGCGACGGCTACCTCTACGACCAGCACGCGCGCACGGTCACCAAGGTCGACGGGAGCATGACCCCGTGGACGTCGGCCCCGGCCGGGTCCGTGGTGACGTCGCGCGCCTTCGCGGGGCCTGCGTTCTTCTGGGGCGAGGGCATCTCGGGCGCCGGCGTGCGGCGCCACCGCTTCTGACCCGCTCGGCCCGCGTCCCCGGCGGAATTCGCGTCGACCGGCGTGCGGAGCGCCCCAGGGCGATCCACACTCCTGGAGTCGGCCCGCGCGGGCCGGCTCGTGGTTCGAGCTCTCGAGGTGCAGTATGGGCCGAGGGAAGCCGATCGGGGTCTGTCTGGTCGTCGCGTGCGTGGTCGCCGTCGTCGCGGGCTCGTCGCCGGCGACCGCGAGCGGCGGCTGCCCGAGCGACATGGTGCTGGTCGAGGGTGAGCACTGCGCCGACGTGGTGCAGACGTGCAAGCGCTGGCTCGACCCGCCCCCGTACCAGAACCTCCGGTGCGCGGAGTACGAAGAGCCGGCCCGGTGCCGCGGTGAGCGCACGCGGGTGCGGGTCTGCGTCGATCGGCGCGAGCGCACCGAGGAGGGCACGACCCTCCCCCGCGTCGGGGTGTCGTGGCTCGAGGCCGACGGCGCGTGCCGGCGCGCGGGGGCGCGCCTCTGCACCGAGCGCGAGTGGGAGCTCGCCTGCGAGGGGCCGGCGCTCCGGCCCTATCCTTATGGGTATAAGCGCGACTCGGCGGCGTGCAACATCGACCGCACCGGGCTCGGCGCGCCCGGCGGCGGTCTGCGCGACCTCCGGGCGCCGGTGGGCAGCCACCCGAGGTGCGTCAGCGCCTTCGGCGTCTTCGACATGACCGGCAACGTGGACGAGTGGGTCGCGCGCGAGGGCGCGCCGGTGGGGAGTCGGTCGGTCCTTCGCGGGGGCTGGTGGCTCCCCGGACGCAACCGGTGCCGCGCCGCGACCGTCGGTCACGGCGAGGGCTATTCGGCCAAGCAGGTGGGCTTCCGCTGCTGCGCCGATCCGCCGGGCTGAAGCACTCACGGCGAAGCGGTCGGTCCGCTGACCAGGCGCGTCACCCGATCGGGCGACGGCGGCCGCCCCGCGCCTCGCGAGGGCGGTGCGCGCACGGTGCGCGCACCGGCGCGGGCCGCTCCTCCGACGGGATTCCGCGGCCTTGGGGGCGGCACGCCGCGTGCTCGAGGGTCCCTCCATGAAGCGTATCGGTTCCCTCTTCCTCTTCGCTCAGCTCGCCGTCGTCTCCTTCGCCCAACCCGCCTCCGCGCAGCCCAAGAAGCCCGGGGTGCCGATGGTGGTCCCCCCGGTCGCGCCCCCGGCCGCAGCCGCAGCGGCGGCGGCGACCACGCCGGACTACATCGTGAAGGTGATGACCGCGAGCCAGAAGGGGCCGCTCGCCAAGCAGGTGAGCGAGCTCATGGCGTCGCGCGTGCCGAAGGACCTGGCGGCGCGAGCCGGCGTCGACGGCAAGGCGTTCCAGGCCGACGCCGACGCGCTCCTTCGCGAGACCGACGCGGCGGCCCAGCGGAAGGCGTTCGCCGCCTTCGAGGGGAAGTGGGGCGATCGCGTCCGCGGCGCGCAGAAGATCGCCGGCCTCACGAGCCGCTTCCAGCCCGGCGCGAACGTCTCGATCCGCGACTGCGTGCGCCCGTCGACGGCCAAAGGGGTGGGGCTGAAGCCGCTCCCCGGCGACACGGTCTCCATCCGCGACTGCGTCCACGAGGCGGACGTCGGCGTCGACCTCCTCAAGCGCATGGGCACGCAGGGCGGGGCGCTGGGGAACACGGGAGCCATCCTCCTTCGTGGCGCGCCGCAGGAGGAGATCCCGCCCTCGACCCCCGACATCGTGGGTGGCACGCTGTCGGCGCCGTTCACCAAGGTCTTCCGCGCCGGCACGGTCGCGTGGCCGTTCGAGGAGAGCGGCCGCATCGGCGAGAAGCGATACGGCGCGCTCCCGTTCGCCGACAACGTCGACGAGGGGATCGGCTACACCGACAGCGCGGTGGACATCCCCGCGGGGTACCGCCGCATCACGTTCACGGCCGCGCTCAACCTGGTCGGACATGCCCACCTCGCCCTCATCGGCGGGGGCGGCAGCGTCGGCGTGAAGGCCTCGCTCCACAGCGGCGTCGTCGACGGCAACACGACCTGCACCACGGAGCGGACCTTCGGGGGAGTCGCGCCCGGCGCGGCCATCTTCTTCGAGGACTTCAACACGAACATCCAGCTCAACTGCACGGTCGTCCGTGAATCGGTGAACCCGATCCGCGTGCAGCCGAGCGTCATGGTCGAGATGTGGTCGCACTTCGTCGGCCTCGGCAGCGGCAGCGTGGGCGTGTACCGCGGGCAGCTCCAGTCGCTCAGCGTCTACGCGACACCGAACTGAACCGAGGCCCTCAGCGCGCGCGGTCGATCGCCTCGTCGAGGGCGTCCACGAGCCGGTCGACCTCGGCGAGCGTGTTGTAGTGCACCGCCGAGGCGCGGACGACGCCCCCCGGGCCGCAGCCCAGCGCGCGGGCGAGCGGCCGGGCGTAGAAGTCGCCGTGGCGCACGCCGATCCCCTTCGGGTCGACGGCGCGCACGATCGCCTCGGGCTCGCGGCCGGCCACCGTGAACGCGAACGTGGGCACCCGCCGCCCCCGCGCGGGCGTGGGATCCCCGTGGACGGTGACGCCGGGCTTCTGCGTCAGGTAGGCGAGGAGGCGCGCCGACAGCGCCTCCTCGTGGGCGGCGATGTCGGCGAAGGCGCGCTCGAGGCCGCCGAGCGAGTCCATGTATTCTACAATCGCTCCGAGCGACGCCGTGAGCTCGAAGTTCACGTTGCCCGGCTGGAGCTTGTACGGCACCTCCTCGGCGAGGAAATCGTGGTTCAGGTTGCCGAGGCGTTCGAGGTGCTCGCGCTTGCCGTAGAGCAGCCCGACGTGCGGCCCGTAGACCTTGTAGAGGCTGAGCACGTAGTAGTCGACGCCCAGCGCGCGGACGTCGACCCGCCGGTGCGGGGCGAACGCGACGCCGTCGACGACGACCTTGGCGCCGGCCTCGTGGGCGAGACGGGTGAGCGCGGGCACGTCGTGGATGCTCCCGAGCAAGTTCGAGACGTGGGTGAACGCGACGAGCTTCGTCTTCGGGCCGAGCAGCGGCTCGAGGCCGCGCGCCTCGAGGCGCAGGCTGTCGCGGTCGAGCGCCCACTCCTTCACCACCACCCCGCGCTCGGCGAGGCGCCTCCACGGGCCGCGGTTCGCCTCGTGGTCGGCGCTCGTGATCACGACCTCGTCGCCCGCGCGGAGCTCGCCGTGCATCGCGAGCGCGAGGTTGTGGAGGAGCTGCGTGCTCGAGGAGCCGAGGACGACCTCGCCGGGCGAGGCGCCCACGAGCGCGGCCGCGGCCGCGACCCCGGCCTCGACCCGCTCGGTGGAGGCGCGGGACACGGCGTACGAGGCCCCGAGCTGCACGTTGTTCGTGACGAGATAGTCGCGGACGCGGTCGGCGACGCTCCCGAGCGTCTGGGAGCCGCCGGCGTTGTCGAAGAACACGAAGCCCGAGGCCAGGGCCGGGAAGCGAGCGCGGACGACGTCCAGGTCGAGCATGGGCCCGATGACACCACGGCCCCGCCCCCGCCGCGAGGGCTCTCGCGCGCCGCTCAGCGCCTGCCGCGGCGCTCGATCGCCCACTTTCCGGGCTCGGCGCGCGCGAGGGCCTCGAGGGCCTCGAGGTGCTGCGCGAGGCGCGGGTGGCGGTTCTTGCAGGGGAAGCTCACCGAGAAGCCTCCGCGATCCACGTGCTCGATCGCATACCGCTTGCCCTCGATCTCGACGTAGCCGCCGCGCCCTCGGTGCACGACGTGGACCTCGGGCGCCGCGGGCCGGGCGCCGCGCGCCGCCGGGCGCGCGAGCACGGACGTGAGCCAGTCGACGACGGCCCGCACCTTGGGGACGTCCCGCTTCGATCGGTGGACGACGAGCCACAGATCGCGCGACGGGATCGGCCCCACCTCCGCGGCGCCGACCCGCGAGGCCTTCACCTCCCGCCGCAGCGCGAGCCTCGCGGCGAGCCCGCGCGGGAGGATCGCGACGCCGAGGCCGTCGCGCACCGCGAGGCCGAGCGACTCGACGTCCTCCACCGAGAGCCGCGCCGGCCGGCCCGCGAAGAGTCGGGCCGCGTGCTGCTGCTCCGGGATGCCCGCGAGCGATCCTGCGAGCCCGAGCCACGGCGTGTCGGGCCCGAGCGCGAGCCCCGGCGCCGCGAAGAGCGCGTAGGTCTCGGTGGCGAGCCGTCGCCCGACGAGCTCGCCGCGCTCGGGCCTCGCGAAGCGGAGGGCGACGTCGGCCTCGCCGGCGGCGAGGCTCGCGATCTGGTTCGACGCGAGGAGCCGCAGCCGGAGGTGGGGGTAGGCTCGGTAGAAGCTCGGGAGCGCGCCCACGAGCGCCCAGCGCGTGACCTCTCCGACGGTGGTGACGGTGACCTCGCCGCGGAGCTCCGGCGTCGCCGAGAGCGCCGCGCCCGCCGAGAGCGCCGCGTCCGTCATCGGACGGATCGCCGCGAGCAGCGCCTCGCCGCGCTCGGTGAGGGCGATCGGCGTCTCGCGCAGGAGGAGCGGCGACCCCGCGCGCTCCTCGAGCTGGGCCAGGTGCCGGCTGACGGTGGACTGGCTGACCCCGAGCGCGCGGGCCGCCTTGGTGAGGCTGCCGTGACGGGCGAGCGCCTCGAAGGTGCGGAGGTGCTCCCAGGGGGTGTCGTCGTCCATCCGAAAATGGATGACTAGCATGCCGAACTGGGCGTTGCCATCCCTGGGCGGATGCATCACGTTGGGATCGATGAAGCTCCGCCAGCTCCGGAACGCCACCGTCGTCCTCACGCTCGGCGGGCGCCGCCTCGTCGTCGACCCCATGCTGTCGGACGTCGGGGCGATGCCGGGCTTCAAGGTCTTCGGCGGAGGGCGCCGCCGGAACCCGCTCGTCCCCTTGCCGGCGTGCGCCGAGGCCGAGCTCGCCCGCGTCGACGGCGTCATCCTCACCCACGAGCACCCGGACCATTTCGACCGGCCCGCCCTCGCCTGGATGCGCGAGCAGAAGCTCCCCGTGTGGGCCAACGCGATCGATCGCGCGAGCCTCGCCAAGAAGGGCGTCGACGTGCGCCCCATCGAAGACGGCGTCTTCGACGCCGAGGTGGAGGTCGTGCGCTCGCGCCACGGGCGCGGGCCGCTCGGATGGCTCATGGGGCCGGTCGCGGGGTACTTCGTCGCCGCGCCCGGCGAGCCGACCCTCTACCTCACCGGCGACGCGGTGCTCGACGAGCGCGTCCTCGAGGCGACGAC
>JAEUKG010000537.1 GCA_016794325.1 Myxococcales bacterium
TCGAAAGCGGCAGGGGCTCGTCCTCGGGATGCGCGCCCGGGGAATCTCTTTCGAGATAGTTTGATCGAGCTTGAGGAGGCGCGCGTTCTTCTCGACGTGGGTCGCCACCTTCTTGGCGCAGACGTCGGCGGCGGCGCGCGGGAGCTGGGGGTCGATCGCCCGAGAGCCCCCGGTGAGGCGCGCGATCTCGGCGTAGACGAACGACGCCTCGGCGCCCGCCCGCGCGTCGAAGGGGCGCTGCGCGAGGACCCGATCGGCTCGCGCGAGGAGCGCGCCCACGAGCGGCGGAGTGAGCGTCGGCCGCGACGCCGCCGACGATGCGCCGAAGGCGAGCTCGCGGACGAACGCGGAGCGCGCCTCGTCGTAGTGGACCCCCTCGAGCGCGCCCCGCAGCGCCTCCTCGGTCTCCTCGGGGGTGAGGTCCGGGCGCGCGACCAGCGACCGGACGCGGGCGGCCTGGCTGGGCTGCGCCGCCGCGATCGCGTCCTTGATCGTCCCCTTCTCGCTGGTGGTGAGCGAGGCCGACGCGAGGCTCGACCCCGTGAGGATCGCAGCCACGAGGGTCGAGCACCCGAGCCCGCGCAGGGTCCACCGCTTCATGGATGGGATGGTAGCCGGCGGATGACGGCGATTCGATGCTATTTTCGCGAGGTCGATGCGCCTCGTCCCGCGGCTCAGCCTGTTCTTCGTCGGTGCGATGACGATCGTGCTCACGGTGCGCTCGTGGATCGAGATCGGCCGCAACACCGAGGCGTTCGAGGCCGACATGAAGCGCGACCACCGGGTGCTCGGGCACGCGCTCGCCGCCGGCATCGCCGACGCGTGGCGGGTCGGCGGCGAGGGCGACGCGAGGCGCCTCGTCGAGACCGCCAACACCATCAGCTCGGACACGCGCATCCGGTGGGTGCCGGGCGAGGGCTCGGCGGACCGGCTCGAGCTCGACAACGAGGAGAAGCTGTCGCTCATGACGAGCGACGAGATCCAGCACGCCCGGACGGGCCGCCCCGGAGAGCTCGTCTCCGTGTTCCACGTGCACGGCGGGCCCGAGGGCCAGGTGGGCCTCCTCGCGATCCACGAGTCGATGGCCGAGCGCGACAAGGTCGCGCGCGAGAACCTCGTGGCCGCGCTCTTCAGCCTCGTCGCCCTCATCGCGGCCTCGGGGGTGCTCACGTTGCTCCTCAACCGGTGGCTCGTGGGCTCGCCGGTCAAGGCGCTGGTCGACAAGGCGCGGAGGGTCGGCGCGGGCGACTACGGAGGCGTGCCGGTGCTCTCGGGCAACGACGAGCTCGCCGAGCTCGCGCGCGAGATGAGCGCGATGAGCGAGAGCATCGCCGGCGCCCAGACCAAGCTCGCGAGCGAGACCCGCGCGCGGATCGACACGCTCGAGCAGCTGCGGCACGCCGATCGCCTCGCGACGGTCGGGCAGCTCGCGGCCGGGATCGCGCACGAGCTCGGCACCCCGCTCGCGGTCATCAAGGGCCACGCGCAGATGATCCGCTCCGGCGAGGTCGCGGCCGACAGCGCGATGGACAGCGCGAAGGTCGTGGAGGAGCAGGCCACGCGGATGACGAACATCGTGCGGCAGCTGCTCGACTTCGCGCGGCGGCGCGGCCCGCGGGGCGACGACTCCGAGCTCGGGGCCGCGGTGCGGCGGGCGGTCGAGCTCCTCGCGCCGATCCTCCAGAAGAAGAGCATCGAGGTGTCGGTCGTGGCGGAGGAGGAGCTCCGAGTGCACGTCGACCCCGAGGGCCTCCAGCAGGTCCTCACGAACCTCATCGTCAACGCCGTCCACGCGATGGGCAAGGGCGGCAAGCTCACCCTCTCCGTGGACCGCGTCACCGCGACGCCGCCGGCCGACCTCGGCCCGAGCCCGGTCGAGTGCGCGCGGGTGCGGGTCGCCGACACCGGGACCGGCATCGACCCGAAGGACCTCCCCCGCGTGTTCGAGCCCTTCTACACGACCAAGGAGCCCGGCGAGGGCACCGGCCTCGGGCTCGCGGTGGTGTACGGGATCGTCCGCGATTTCGAGGGGTGGATCGAGGTGGAGTCCGAACTGTCCCGCGGGACGACCTTCGTGGTCTATCTTCCGAGAATCCGCGGCTCGATCGCGTCGCTCCCGGCGCCCGTCCCCAAGGAAGCCCCCGGCCCATGACCGCCAAAGTCCTGCTCGTCGACGACGACGCCGCCATGTGCTCGATGCTCGAGCTCCGCCTCGGCAAGCGCGGCTACACCGTGGCCGCCTTCACCGCCCCCGAGGCCGCGCTCGCCCGCCTCGACGGGGACTTCGACGTCCTCGTCACCGACGTGAACATGAAGGGGATGGACGGGGTCGAGCTCTGCCGGCGCGCCCTCGAGGCGCGCCCGGATCTCCCGGTCGTGCTCATCACCGCCTTCGGGACGATGGAGACCGCGATCGCCGCCATCCGCGCCGGCGCGTACGACTTCATCCCCAAGCCGTTCGAGATCGACCAGCTCGTCCTCGCGCTCGAGCGCGCGGTGGGCCACGCCCGACTGAAGGAGGAGGTGAAGCGCCTCAAGCGCGCGGTCGCCGACACCCAGCGGGTGGGCGACATCGTGGGCCAGAGCGTGAAGATGAAGGAGCTCTTCACGCTCCTCGGCAAGGTCGCGCCCACCGAGGCGACGGTGCTCGTGTCGGGCGAGAGCGGCACCGGCAAGGAGCTCGTCGCGCGGGCGATCCACAAAGGGAGCGCGCGCGCCGCGGGCCCGTTCGTCGCGGTCAACTGCGCGGCGATGCCGGAGGCCCTCCTCGAGAGCGAGCTCTTCGGGCACGTCCGCGGCGCCTTCACCGACGCCCGCGCGGCGAAGCCCGGGCTCTTCGCGGCGGCGAGCGGCGGCACCCTCTTCCTCGACGAGATCGGCGAGCTGCCGCTCGGGCTCCAGCCCAAGATCCTGCGCGCGCTCCAGGAGAAGGTGGTCCGGCCGATCGGGGGCACCACCGAGGTCCCCTGCGACGCCCGCATCGTCACCGCGACCAACCGCGACCTCGAGGCGATGGTCGAGGAGAAGCGCTTCCGCGAGGACCTCTTCTTCCGCATCAACGTGATCCAGCTCGAGCTGCCGCCGCTGCGCGCGCGCGGCGCCGACGTGCTCCTCCTCGCGCAGCACTTCGTCACCAAGATCGCGGCGCGCGCCAACAAGCCGATCACCGGCATCTCGTCCGAGGCGGCCGAGAAGCTCATGGCGTACCCGTGGCCCGGCAACGTGCGCGAGCTCGAGAACTGCGTCGAGCGCGCGGTGGCCCTCGCGTCGTTCGAGCACATCGCGGTCTCGGATCTCCCCGAGAAGGTGCGCGGCTACAAGAGCACGCAGATCGCGCTCGGCGCCGAGGATCCGGCCGAGCTCGTGTCGCTCGAGGAGATGGAGAAGCGCTACGTGCTCCGCGTGCTCGAGGCGTCGGGCGGGAACAAGGCGGCCGCGTCGCGCACGCTGCGCATCGAGCGAAAGACGCTCTACCGGATGCTCGAGCGCTGGGGCATGAGCCCCGCCGGCGACAAAGCAGACGCGCCCTCCGGCGGCTGAGCGGCCCGCCGAAGCGTGTCGTATCGCCACAGCTTACGCACGCGTAACGCATTGATAATGAACGGCTTTTCACGAGACGTGGCTCGCGAGGAGGCGTACACGAAGAGGGATGCGGCTCGCGCCTCCCTTCGTCGTCCTCGGGCTCACGCTCGCCCTCGGCGGGTGCGCGCGGTCGCGCGCAGCCGCCGAGCCTGACGAGCCGACGCCGCCGGGCGAGGTCTGGGTGAGCGCGGCGCGCCTCCGCAAGGCGGGGGTGAAGATCGAGCCTGCGGCCGAGCGGGTCGTCCGCGACACCGTGCGCACGAGCGGGCGCATCACCTTCGACGAGCGGCGGGTGTCGCACGTCTACTCGCCGGTGTCGGGTCGGATCACCCGCATCGACGTCCAGCTGGGGCAGCGGGTCAAGAAGGGTGACGTCCTCGCGATCGTCCTGTCGCCCGACGTCGGCAGCGCCACGAGCGACCTCGCCAAAGCCAAGGCCGACCTCGTGGCCGCCGAGCACGACTTCGAGCGCAAGCGCGGGCTCTTCGCCCAGCGCGCGTGCTCGCAGCAAGACCTCGAGGTCGCCGAAGACTCGTTCCACAAGGCGAAGGCCGAGCGCGACCGCGCGCTCCAGAAGACGGCGCTGCTCCGCGCCGGCGGCTCGGTGGACGCGGTGAGCTCCACCTTCGCGCTGCGGAGCCCGATCGACGGGGAGGTCGTCGCCAAGGCGATCGGCCCCAACATGGAGGTGTCCGGGCAATACGGGGCCGGCGCCGCCGCCGAGCTCTTCACCGTCGGCGACATCGACCAGGTGTGGATCCTCGCCGACATCTTCGAGATCGACCTCGGGCGGGTGAAGGCCGGCGCCGCGATGTCCATGAAGACCGCGTCGCAGCCGGGGCGAACGTTCGAGGGCGCGGTGGACTGGCGCTCTTCGGTGCTCGACCCCGCCACCCGATCGGCCAAGGTGCGCGGGGTCCTCGCCAACCCCGACCGCTCCCTCTTGCCCGAGATGTACGCGAACGTCCGGGTCGTCGTCGGGGAGCGCAAGGCTCCGTGCATCCCGCGGGCGGCGGTCGTGCACCTCGGCGACCGCGACTTCGTCTTCGTCGAGCGCGGTCCGGCGCCCAACGACCGCGTGCGCTTCGAGCGGGTCGCCGTCGAGATCGACGAGACGGACGACGATCCGAACGTCCTCGCGGTGAAGAGCGGCGTCGCTCCCGGCGACCGGCTCGTCACCGACGGCGCCATCCTCCTCACCGCTCAGTGAGCGCCACGCTCCGGCCAATCCGTCGTCCGAAGGTCCGTCCGTGATCGAGAAGCTCGTCGCCGCCGCCGTTCGACTCCCGCTGCTCGTCTTCGCCGCGGCGCTCCTCGTCGTCGTCGGCGGCGCGCTCTCGTACCGCGAGCTCAACGTGGAGGCGTACCCCGATCCCGTGCCGCCGATGATCGAGGTCATCGCTCAGCCGGACGGCTTGTCGGCGGAGGAGGTCGAGAAATACGTCACCATCCCCCTCGAGGTGGCCCTCGCCGGCATCCCTGGGCTCGACCACGTGCGCTCCCAGTCCCTGTTCGGCCTCTCGGACGTGAAGGTCTACTTCCGCTGGGGCACCGACTACGACCGCGCGCGCCAGGAGGTCCTGAACCGCCTGCAGCTCGTCGAGCTCCCGCCGGGGGTGAAGACGTCGCTCTCGCCATGGAGCGCGATCGGAGAGGTGTTCCGCTACACCCTCGAGGGCAAGGGCTACACCCTGCGCGAGCTCAAGACCGCCCAGGAGTGGGTGCTCGAGCGCGAGTGGCGGAAGGTCCCCGGCGTGTCCGGCGTCGTGAGCTTCGGCGGCGAGACCAAGGAGTACCACGTCGCGATCGACCCGGTGCGGATGCGCGCGCACGGCGTGGGGCTCGCGCCGATCATGAACGCGCTGGCGGCGGCGAACCAGAACGTCGGCGGCCAGCGCATCACCCTCGGCGAGCAGTCGTACGACATCCGCGGGGTCGGGCTCCTCCACGACGTCGGCGACATCGAGAAGGTCGTCATCCTCGAGAAGGGCGGGACGCCGGTGCGGGTGCGCGACGTCGCGACGGTGAGCGTCGGCGCCGCGCCGCGCCTGGGCACCGTGGGCAAGGACGACGAGGACGACGTCGTGCAGGGCACCGTCAACATGCGGAGCGGGGCCGAGACCGCGAGCACCCTGCGCGGCATCCACGAGCGCCTCGCGATCATCGAGAAGAACCGCCTGCTCCCGCCGGGGATGAAGGTGCGCCCGTACTACAACCGCGGCGACCTGGTGAAGGTCACGACGCGCACCGTGGTCGAGAACCTCGTCGTCGGGATGCTCCTCGTCGCCGGCGTGCTCTTCGTGTTCCTCGGCAACGTCCGGGCCGCGGCCATCACCTCGGTGGTCATCCCGCTGTCGCTCATGGTCGCGTTCATGGGGCTCGTGCTCACCCGCACCTCCGCGAACCTCATCTCGCTGGGGGCCATCGACTTCGGCATCGTCGTGCACTCGGCGGTGATCATGCTCGAGAACGTCTTCCAGAAGCTCGGGCGCGGCGGCTCGGGCGGCGTCACCGACCGGGTCCTCGCGGCGGCCCGCGAGGTCGCGGGGCCCATGGCGTTCTCGACCGCGATCATCGGGGTCTCGCTCCTGCCCCTCTTCCTGATGGGCGGCGTGTCGGGCGTCATCTTCTCTCCGATGGCGCGCACCTACGCGCTCGCCATCGGCGGCGCGATCGTCCTTTCGCTCACGCTCGCGCCGGCGCTGGCCACCAAGCTCCTCCGCGCGAGCGACGAGGAGCGCGAGGGCCTCGTCATGCGCGGGATGAGCCGCGCGTACCACCCGCTGGTCGCGTTCGGCGCGCGCTTCCCCCTCGTCACCGTCGTCGTCGTCGCCGCCGGTCTCGCGGGGGCCGGCTTCGCCGCGCGCGGGCTCGGCTCGGAGACGATGCCGAAGCTCGAGGAGGGCAACCTCTGGATCCGCGCCACCCTCCCCACCTCGATCTCGCGCGAGAAGGCCGCCGAGTACGCGAACCGCATGCGGGCGATCGTGCGCGGCTGCCCCAAGAGCGGCCCGTGCACCGACCAGAACCGCACCCACAAGGTGGTGCTGTCCGCGGTGTCGCAGGTCGGGCGCCCGGACGACGGGACGGACGTCACCGGCTTCAACAACGTCGAGATCTTCGCGCCCCTCCTCTCGTACGACGAGTGGCCGCGGGGGATGACGAAGGAGTCGCTCACCGCGGAGCTGTCGCAGGAGATGGAGGAGACCTTCCCGGGGGTGCTCTTCAGCTTCTCGCAGATGATCGGCGACAACGTCGAGGAGGCGGTCGCGGGGGTGAAGGGGGAGAACGCGGTGAAGGTCTTCGGCCCCGAGGTCACCGCCAACGAGGCCACCGCCGCCGCGATCGTGACGGCGCTCGGGCGCGTCGGCGGCGTCGACGACCTCGGCTACTTGCGGAGCCTCGGCCAGCCGAACGTCAAGGTCACGCCCGACCGGACGGCGGCCGCGCGCTACGGGCTCAACACCGGCGACGTGACCGCGATCATCGACGCCGCCGTCGGTGGACGGACGGTCACCCGCGTCTACGAGGGCGAGCGCACGTTCGACCTCACGGTGCGCTTCGATCCCGAGCACCGGAGCTCGCTCGACGCGATCCGCGAGCTCGACGTGACCACACCGAGCGGCGCTCGCGTGCCGCTCGGCCAGATCGCCAAGATCGAGGTCGGGCCCGGCGCTCTCGCCATCTACCGAGAAGACGGCCAGCGGTACACGCCGGTGAAGTTCAGCGTCCGCGGGCGCGACCTCGCGACCACGATCGAGGACGCGCAGGCCACGGTGGCCCGCGACGTCGCCCTCCCCTACGGCGCGCACCTCGAGTGGAGCGGCGAGCTCGACGAGCTGCGCGCGGCGCGGGGCCGGCTCGCGTGGGTGGTGCCGCTCACCCTCGCGCTCGTCACCGCGCTGGCGTACGCGGCGACCCGATCGTGGCGCGGGACGCTCGTCGTGTTCGCGAACGTCCCGCTCGCGTGGGCGGGCGGGGTCGTCGCGCTCCGCCTCGCCCACGTCCACCTCTCGGTCTCGGCGGCGATGGGCTTCGTGTCGCTCCTCGGGATCGCGGCCCAGGACGCGATCCTCGTCGTGACGTATTTCGCGCGGATCCGCGCGGCGGGAGCGAGGGCCGAGGAGGCCGCGCGCGGCGCGGTCGAGAACCGTCTGCGCGCCGTGCTGATGACCACCGCGGTCGCGATGCTCGGGCTGCTCCCGGCGGCGGTGTCGCACGGGGTGGGCTCCGAGACGCAGAAGCCCCTCGCGCTCGTCGTCATCGGGGGCGGCTTCTTGCTCGCGGTGATCGCGAGGCTCCTGCAGCCGGCGCTGCTCGTGCTCCTCTTCCGCGGCGAGCGGACGACCGCGGCGACGGCGCCGTCACTCGGGGAAGATGACGCTGCACGCTTCGAGGCACGTGTCGAGCGGCAGTGAGCACCGCGCGAGGATGCAGCGCGTGAAGCCCTTGCCCGCGGTGCAGCCGTTGACGCACCCCTCGTACGCGTCGAAGCAGCTGTTGTTGCACGAGCCGCGGTCGTTGATGGGGTCGGTCTTGACGATGGCGGCGGCGGACTGCTCGGTGCGCTCCTCGACGGGCGGCGCGGTCTCGGTGGCGCAGCCGGCCACGAAGACGATGAGCGAAGCCGAAGCGAGGGCGGAGAGGGCGAAGGTCTTGGTCTTCATGGCCGGCGCCATAAGCATCCGCCGTGCCACCATCCGATCCTGAAATCATTGATGAATTCGGCGCGCTGCCGCCACCGTCGAGGGGCGCGCTCGGGGCGCGACCGCGCCCCGGGGCCACGTCGGCTTGTGGTCACGGTCGTGAGGCGCCATGCTTGGGGCCCGGATGTCCCTCGCCCACGGAACGCTGCTCGGGGGCCGCTACCGGGTGGTCCGCCTCGTCGGCCGAGGGGGCATGGGCGCCGTCTACGAGGCCGTCGACGAGCGCGCGCGACGCCGCGTCGCGCTCAAGGTCCTCCTCGGCGTCGACGGAGCGGGCGTCGAGCGGTTTCGGCGCGAGGCGCAGGCGGCGGCAGCGCTCGGGCATCCGCACATCGTCGCGATGCTCGATTTTTCGGCGGGCGCCCCCGGCGAGCCGCCGTTCTTGGTGATGGAGCTCCTGGAGGGCACCTCCCTCGGGGCCGTCATCGACCGCCAGGGGCCGATGCCGCTCGGGCGCGCGGCGGTGATCGCGCTCCAGATCCTCGACGCGCTGTCGATCGCGCACCGCGGCGGCATCATCCACCGTGACATCAAGCCCGACAACGTCTTCCTGACGCGCGGCCCGACCGGCGGCGACTTCGTGAAGCTGCTCGATTTCGGCGTCGCGAAGATCGACGCGGGCGACCAGGCCCCGCTCACCCGCGCGGGGCAGGTGCTCGGCTCGCCCGCGTACATGGCGCCGGAGCAGGCGCGCGGCGCGCCCGTCGACGTCCGCGCCGATCTCTACGCGGTGGGCGCGACGATGCTCCACGCGCTCTCGGGGCGCCTGCCGTCGTACGCGAGCGGGGCGGCGACGAGCGACGCGCCGCGATCGATCTCGGCCGCGGTGCCGCTCTCCTCCCTGCGGGGCGACCTCCCCCCGGCGTTCGCCGGCATCGTCGACCGCGCGATGGCGAGCGACCCCAACCTCCGCTTCGGGAACGCGGACGAGATGCGCGCCGCCCTCGCGCCGTGGGCCGCCGCCGACGGCGCCCTCTCGCAGGCGCTGCCGTCGGTCCCGCTGCCGTCGCTCGGCTTCTCGCCGACGCTCGGCGCCGCCGACCCCCACGCCGCGACCATCGCCCCACGCACCCAACCTCCTCCGACCGCGCCCGCCGGGCGCGCGACCGGCGTGAGCGCCACCTCACCGCACCTGCCGCCGCAGCCTTCGCCGAGCGCGGAGCCCCCCGGGCCGGCGCTCGCGCCGGCGCCGCGACCGGGGCCCGGCCCAGCCGCGCCGAGGGCGTGGCCGGAGGCGCCCCCGCCGACCTCGAGAGGCGGCGCGCTCGCGGCCGGCCTCGCCGTGGCCGGGGTCGGGATCCTCGGGCTCCTCGCGCTCGGCGTCGGCGGCGCCATCGTCTACACGCGGAGGGCCGAGGTCGCGGTCGCTCCCGCCGTGT
>JAEUKG010000552.1 GCA_016794325.1 Myxococcales bacterium
GCCGCAACGACGTCGAGCTCCGCGCCGGCGTCTCGGCCAGCGTCTTCCCGAGGCAGCTCCACGGCTCGAACCAGGTCGTGTTCCTCGACCGCGGCGAGGTCGACGGCCTCAAGCCCGGCAACCGCCTCTTCGTCCTCCGCCAGGGCGACGCCTGGCACCAGACGGTGCCGACGGGGACCGCGGCCCAGCGCATCGCGATGGAGAGCGACACCCCGGCCGACACCGAGTCGATCCCGCGCCCGCGCGACGAGACGAAGCTCCCCGAAGAGGTCATCGGCGAGATCCGCGTCATCACCGTGCGGAAGAACACGTCGCTCGCGATCGTCACCGCGTCCCGGCGCGAGATCGAGGCCGGCGACCAGGCCTTCGCCCGCAAGGGGTACTGACGGCCGCCGCGCCGGACCCGCGGGCCGGCGCTTCGCGGGCTCGGAGCGGCGCGCGCCCGAAACGCTCGTCGTTTCGGCCGTTTGGGGGCCGCTGACGCGCGCGCGCGCCGACCCGCCGTGGACCCATCGGGATTGACGATGGATCCTCGGCGCCGTACCTCCCGCCCATGGGCTCCGCCGAGGACGACGCCGCGCGGTTCGCCGAGCTATTCCCTTCAGTATATTTGCGCGCCCACGCGAGCCGGAGCGAGGCCGACCGGGTCACGCCCGAGACGTGGGCGCTCCTCACGCACCTCGCCGCGAGCGGGCCCCTCACCGTCACCGAGGCGGCGCGGCACTTCGGGCGCGCGCAGTCGGTGATCAGCGAGACCGTGGCCGCGCTCGAGCAGCGGGGCCTCCTCGAGCGCGTGGCCGACGAGCGGGACCGACGGCGCACCCTCGTGTGGCTCACGGCGCGCGCCGAGGGGCTGCTCCAGCGGGCGGGGAGCGTCCTCGACGAGGGCAAGCTGGCGCGCGCGATGGCGCGCATGAGCGATCACGAGCGCCGCGCGCTCGTGACCGCGATGGAGGCCCTCGTCGCCGCCTGCGACGCCGAGGCCAGGGCGACGGTGATCGCGGGCGAAGGAGGCGAGGACCGATGAGCAACAAGGTGAAGTGCGACAGCTGCGGGATGCCGATCGAGGCCGGCCCCTACTGCTCGTATTGCGTCGACGAGGCGGGCAAGCTGCAGCCGTTCGAGGAGCGCTTCGAGCGCATGGTGCAGTTCCAGGCGCGGCGAGAGCCGGGCGCTCCGCGCGAGGTGCTCGAGCAGAAGACGCTCGCGTACATGGCGACGATGCCGGCGTGGCGCGATCACCCGCGGGTGAAGGCGGCGGCGGGCTGACGCCGGCGGGCGCGGCGCTCGGCCGGCGCGCGATCAGCGGCGCGCGAGGCGCCAGCCCCACAAGAAGCCGGGGAGCTCGGCGAGGTCGAAGAAGACCTCGGCCACGCCGACCTCGTGGCCGTCCTCCGACACGATGCGGGCCGGCAGGCGCGTCATCGTCTCGAGCAGCGCGAGCGCGCGCACGCGCTTCTGGCCGACGAAGCGGTAGACCTTCCCGTCGTCGGCCGTGAACGCGAAGTCGTAGGGCAACATGCCGGTCGCCGGGACGTCGAGCGCGAGGGTGCCCTTCACCGGCAGGTGCGCCCCGAAGCCCTCGGCGGTGATCTCGCCCTCGACGTCGAGCACGCGCGTGCGGGCGAGGTCGGTGATGCCCCGCGACCGCGCGCGGAGGGTGAACTCGAGCGCGTGCTTCTGGCCGGGGTCGTCGAGACGCGTGTAGGTTCCCCGCATCGTCTCGGCGAAGGTGAGGTGGACTCCGCGCGGCCTCGGCTTCGGGATCGGCGGCGCCTTCGGCGGCGGGCCCGCGCCGGCGCCGCCCGGCGCCGCGGCCGCGCCGCTCGGGGGCGCCGCCGCGAACGCGGGGCGGGGGGCGCTCCTCGGCGCCGAGCCGCCGAGGCGGTCGATCCGCGCGTCGAGGTGCTCGGCCGCGCGGAGGGCGAGCGCCATGATCGTCATCTGCGGGTTGACCCCCAGCGACGACGGGATGGCGCTGCCGTCGGCGATCACGAGCCCGCGCACGTCGTGGGCCTGCCCCTCGGGGTCGACGCACGATCGCGTCGGGTCGGCCCCCATGCGGCACGTGCCGAGGGGGTGGAACGCGGTGACCTCGAAGTCGCCGGGCGAGAGCTTGCGGGCCCGGAGCTCGGCGAGGCCCGCCTCGTCGCGGATCTCCTCCTGGCCGGTGACCATCGGGAGCACGCGGGTCGCCCCCGCGCGCAGGAAGAGCTCCGTCAGCAGGGCGATGCCCCGCTGCATGAGCGCGAGGTCCTGCCGGTTGAGATCGTAGCGGATGATGGGCAGCGCCCCGGGCCCGGGCAGGACGCGGCCGCGGCTCGTGTCCTTGACCATCAAGCCGAAGGTAGCCAGGTTGGGATACTTCTCGATGACGTCGGTGAAGCGCCGGCCGA
>JAEUKG010000592.1 GCA_016794325.1 Myxococcales bacterium
CGGGCGACGCGTCCGTCCTCCTCACGCTCACGGTCGACAAGGACGGCGCGGTCTCCGCCGCCGTCCCCGACGCCGCGGCCCCCGAGCCCTTCGCGACCGAGGCCGCGCGGGTGGCGCGCGGGTGGCGCTACGAGCCGGCCACGCGCGGCGGGGCCGCGATCGCCGCGCGGATCCGGGTCGAGGTCGTCTTCCGGGCGCCGGTCGTCGTCGAGACGCCGCCCGAGCCCGCGCCGGCGCCCGCCCCGACCGCGCCGCCCGAGCGCGCGCGTCGCCCCGCGCCGGCGGACGCCGTGACCGAGGTCACCGTCTCGGGCGATCGCCGAGAGGCGTCGCGCACCGCCACGCTCTCCCGCCAGGAGGTCCGGCAGATCCCGGGCGCGTTCGGCGATCCGTTCCGCGCGATCGAGACGCTCCCCGGCGTCACGCCGATCGTGTCGGGCCTGCCGTTCTTCTACGTGCGGGGCGCGCCCCCGGGCAACGCCGGGTACTTCCTCGACGGCGTCCGCGTGCCGCTCCTCTTCCACGTCGGCGCGGGGCCCTCGGTCATCCACCCCGGACTCGTCGACCGCGTCGACCTATACCCAGGGGGATACCCGGCGCGCTACGGGCGCTTCGCCGGCGGCATCGTCGCCGGCGAGACCACGAAGCCCTCCAAGGAGCTCCACGGCGAATACAGCGCGCGCGCCATCGACGCCGGCGCCCTCGTCGAGGGGCCGCTCCCGGGGGAGCGGGGCACGGTCCTCGTGGGCGGGCGGTACTCCTACACCGCGCTCCTCCTGTCGGTGCTCTCTCCCGACGTGGCCCTCGACTACTGGGACTACCAGGCGCGCGTGACCTACGACCTCGGGCCGCGCGATCAGGTCGGGGTGTTCGCGTTCGGCGCCTACGACTATCTCGGTCAGCGCACCGCGACCGAGACCATCACCCTCTTCGGCACCGAGTTCCACCGCGTCGACGTCCGCTACGACAAAGATCTCGGCGGCGGCGCGCGGGCGCGCGTCGCGGGGACGGTGGGGCTCGACCGGTCACGGCTCCCCTCGGACCGCTTCCTCCGCGATCGCGTCGCCGGCGCGCGCTCCGAGATCACGATGCCGCTCGCCGATCGCGCGGTGCTCCGCCTCGGCACCGACCTCCAGATCGACCGCTACGACATCGAGCTCAACCAGACCGACCTCAGCCCCGCCGCGACCCAGGCGGCGTCGCTCTTCCCCTCGCGCACCGACCTGACGATGGGCGGCCGCGCCGACGTCATCCTCCCGCTGGGGGGCCGGGTGGAGGTGGTGCCGGGGGCGCGCGTCGACTACTTCGCGTCCGACGGCGCGACCGCGGTCGGCTTTGACCCCCGCGTCGGCGTGAAGGCGTCGCTGCACGAGCGGGTGAAGATGCTCTCGGCGCTCGGGATCGCGCACCAGCCGCCGGCGTTCGTCCTGCCGCTGCCCGGCTTCCAGCCCGGCGGGCTCAAGGGCGGCCTCCAGAAGGCGGCGCAGGAGAGCCTCGGCCTCGAGGTCGACCTCGGGGCGAGCACCACGGTGTCGCTCACCGGCTTCCACAACGCGTTCTTCGACATGAGCGATCCCCTCGGCGTCACCGAGCGGCAGCCCGCGGGGTGCCCGCCGGGCGCGTTCCCGTCCGACACGCTCGCGGGCGACCCCGGCAACCAACCCCAGGGCAACTCCAACTGCCAGACCCCGCGCTTCCGCCCGGGCACGCTGGGGCCCGACCGCGCCGGCGGCGGAGGGCAGGCGGCGCAGGGCAACCAAGACCAGCGGAGCGCGCGCGCGATCGAGGTGCGCACCCTCGGCGCGTCGTACGGCCTCGAGCTCTACCTGAAGCGCAAGCTCACGAGCCGCGTCGGCGGCTTCGTCTCGTACACGCTCTCGCGATCGACCCGCAGCGTGGAGGACAAGAGCTTCGTCGCCGCGTTCGATCGCACCCACGTCGGCAACGCCGCGCTCGCGGTCGACCTCGGCCGCTCGGTGCGCGCGGGCGCGCGCGTCGTCTTTTACACCGGCCTGCCCAAGGCCCCCGATCCCACCGACTCGTCGACGCGGCTGCCGGCGTTCTTCCGGCTCGACCTGCGTCTGGAGAAGAAATGGCAATGGAAGAACGCCTGGATCTCCATCGTCGCCGAGTGGCTGAACGCCACCTTGAGCAAGGAGGTGCTCTCCACTCGGTGTACTCTGCAAGGGTGCGAATCGCAGACGATCGGCCCCGTCACCGTGCCGAGCCTCGGCTTCGAGGGGGGCTTTTGACCTCCGCGAGGCGAGCCGCGGCAGCGACGGCTCTCGCCGCGCTCGCGGCGTCGGTGAGCTGCAGCGACGCCGGCCGCGCGCCCGATCCGCCCAAGGCGTGCGACGCCCAGTGCAGGGACCAGGTCGCGCTCCGGGCCCTCCGGGAGTCGCTCAAGCTGATCTACAACCTGACCCTGCAAGGCAAGCCGGTGGGCAAGCAGGACCAGACGATCCCGTGCCCCAAGGGGGGCCGGGCCCGCGTGTTCGGGGAGGCGACCGCGAACGCGACCCAGGGGTCGACGTTCGTGAGCCTCACCTACGTGCTCGAGGGCTGCGGCTACGACGTGAAGAACACGAAGCCCGAGGAGACCTACTCGCTCAAGGCCTCGGGGGCCATCACCCAGAACGGCACGATCGCGGTGCAGCCCACCGCGACGACGGCGCTCGTGATCAAGAGCGACGCCGTCGCGATCGAGGGGACCGTCTACGACAGCCCCCCGGTGGACTACCGCGAGCCGACCTGCAAGGTCGACGTCACCCAGGACGGCAACCGCCTCGCCGGGGACATGTGTGGCCGGCGCACCGGCGTCGATCTGTGACTGGCTCGGCGGGTCACGCCACGCGCGGCGTGCGGACCGACAGCTCGGGGCGGTCGAGGTCCTCCGGCCGCAGCTCGTTCACGTAGCTCTCGCGGTGGTCTTCGTAGCTGGTGTTGCGCATCGTCGGAGGGATGGGGACCTCACGACCGAAGAGCAAACGTTGAATGGTCCAGCGGCTACGATCCCGATCGTCCGTCATCTGCAGGAACCTCCTCGAGCGCGTGTGTCTCGGGTTCGACGGCACCCCGTTCGCGCCATTCACGGCGTCGCGATCAAAATGGGAACAATCCCGAGGGACGCGAATTTTACGAAAATTAGGCTGGATCATGCGCGCCCCACGCCCTCCCTCCAGCCCCCGAACCGCCGCCTTTCGGTCGCCACCGCCACCGCGCCGCCGTCGCCCTCGCGCGCCGCCCTCGCCCCCGGCGCGCTGCCGTCCGGCCCTCGCGCGCTGCCGTCCGGCCCTCGCGCGCCGCCCTCGCCCCTCGCGCGCCGTCGCCCGACGCCCTCCCCGGGTTGCCCGCGGCTCACGTCACGAAATAGCCCGCCTGGATGCGCTCGACGTACGCGACGAGGTTCTGATGCCCGCGCGTATGCGCCTGGATCGCGGAGTCGAGGTGAGCTCCGAGGATCGACTGGACGAACGCGTACACCGTCGCGTCGATCGACCGCGGCGCCTCCCCCAAGAACCAGGTCGAGCCCCCGAGCCAGTCGGCGATCGCGTCGACCTGCTTCTTCGCGAGCGCGTCGATCTCGGCCTTGGTGTGGCGGCCCGTCCCCTGCGCGTCGAGGATGCCGATCATCTTCTTGCGGACGCGCTCGGCGACGAACCCTCGGAGGAGGCTCGGTACGCCGGCCTGGCCGAGGATGCCCTCGAAGACGGGCCCGAGCAGGCGCCAGCCCGCGGGGTCCGACCACCGCTCGTAGAGGAGGGCGAAATACAGGCTCTCCTCGATCATGCCCCGGAAGGCCTCGGCGATGGCGCGGTCGCGGGTGTCGAGGCCCTGGTCGAGCGGATCGCCGAGCCGCGCGTTGAAGTGGGCGACGATCGCGCTCGAGTCCGCGATCACCGTGCCGTCGTGGTCCACGTAGGGGAGCTTGCCCTTCGGGGCCTTGCGGGGATCCCCGAGCTTCGCGACGAACTCGGTCTTGGTGAGGCGGAGGAACGTCTCGACCTTCACGCAGAACGGGCTGATGTCGGGCACATCCCACGCGGGCGCGAACCGGTAGAGCGTGATCACGCGTGCGAGACTACCAAAACGGCCGGCGCGCGCGGCGACGCGATTGGGCCCCTCGCGCTCACCGGCTTCGACAACGGGCGGGCCTTTGGTAGAGTCGGCGGATCATGGCTCTCTCCCGCGCGCTCACCGTCACCCTGCTCGTGTCTTCGGCCTGCGTCGCGACCGCGATCGTCGTCGCGTGCTCGTCCGACGAAACCCCCGGCGGCGGCGGATCGCCCGACGCGTCGACCACCGCCGACACCGGCGGCGGCGGCGGCGGCGACGGCGGCGGCGGCGGTGGTGGTGACGACTCGGGCTCCGGCGGCGACTCGGGCCGAGACGGCGGCGGCGGGGACGCGTCGTGCAACGGCACCGCGAACGCGCCCGTCCTCGACGGCGGCGGCGCGTGCGGCACCTTGCCCTTCGGGCTCGCGGCGGCGATGTTCGGCCCCGTCGACGTCGACGCGGGCAACTCGTACGACGGCGGCGCCCTGCCCCCGGGGATCTACGACGCGTTCATCGCCGAGCGCGCGAGCGGCGCCGGCGGATCGTGGCGCGAGACGTTCGTCGTCGACGGCGCCGGCAACTTCACCCGCATCCGCCAGATCCAGGCGACGGCCGGCGGCGCCCTCGGGCCGGTCACGTACCGGGCCGGCACCTACGCGCTGAACGGCGGGAGCATCCAGCTCAACTATACGTGCGCGTATAGCGAGACCGACCCCGTCGACGCGGGCCCGGACAACCTCCCTTACGACGTGGTGTCCGACGGCTGCGGAGCGCCCCGCTACCGCTACGGCGCGTCGGGCATCCGCATCACCCTGCGGCGCCGCACCACGCCCTGAAGCGCGCGTCAGCGCAGATCGCCGAGGCGGTGCTGGACCACCGCGAGCCCCGCGAACACCGCGGTCTCGGCGCGGAGCACGCGGGCGCCGAGGGCGATCGGCGCGGCGCCGGCGGCGCCGAGCTTCGCGCGCTCCGCGTCGGACCAGCCGCCTTCGGGGCCGACCACGAGCACGAGGTCGCCGCCGCGCGGCTGGCCGGCGAACGGGTCGACGCCCGCGGGGGCGCGATCGTCGAGCGCGAAGCGCCGGGCGGCCCCCGAGAACCACGGCGCCTCGAGGGCCTGGGCGAGCGGCGCCGCCGCGAGCACCTCGGGGAGCGCGGCGCGGCGGCATTGGCGCGCCGCGCGGATCGCCTGGCCTGGCCACGCCCACGGCTTCTCTTTCTCGAGCTCGCCGGGCTTCACCGAGTGCTCCGAGAGCACGGGGGCGACGCGCACGCAGCCGAGCTCGGTCGCCTTCTGGACGACGGTGAGCATGCGCTGACGCCCGAGCACGGCGCACACGAGCGTGATCCGGAGCTCCGACTCGGTGGACGCGGCCATCTTCTCGTAGACGAGCGCCGAGCCGCGCCCGCCGCCCGCCGCCTTGAGGCTCGCCCGGAACGAGTCGCCCGCGGCGTCGACGAAGGTGAAGGCCTCCTTCACGTTGATCTCGCGGGCCGCGAGCCGGTCGAGCTGCGCGGGGCCGAGCTCCAGCGTGTCTCCGACCTTCGCGACGCGATCGAGGGTGATGGGCGAGCCGAGCTCGCGCGGCGGGGCGC
>JAEUKG010000319.1 GCA_016794325.1 Myxococcales bacterium
GCGCTTCGCGCTCGTCCTCCCCGAGCACGAGTCGCCACGCGGCCGGCTCCGCTCCGAGCTCTGCGCCGCGCCATGCCGCGCCGCTCGTTACGGGTCCGCTCGGCCGTGTCATCGGGGAAGGGGCCATCGTCGTCCAGCGACCTCCGCAAGTGAAGACGGCAGGGGCGTCGATCGGACGCACGAAATCGCCCTGCTTACGGCGGCGGAGCGCGAACGTGATGATTTGGCGCGTAATTTCAACCATTTGCCGATGTCGCGCCGTTCTGTTCGTCGCCGCTCGAGCGCGGTGGCGACGAGCAGTGCACTGACGGCAGCAGCGCCGCGCGGCCGGACGCGCCGCCTGGCCGGACGGTCCGCGCTGCCTGGGAAAGCTGTCCGCGGAGCCGACCGCGCTTCATGGCTGTCAGGTTTCGAGGATGTACATGAACGGGAGGTGGTTGAAGCGCGACTGGCAGTACTGAATCGCACGCGCGAAGAGCGACGCCTCTTCGCCTTCGAGCGAGCGAACGAGGTCGACGTTGCTCGGCAACGCGGCTTCGGGGCGAAACACGGCGCGATCACTCAGGGCCCACTGCACGCGGCGCGTGCCTTCGACGAGGCGATCGACCAGCTGCGGGTCCAGCGGAATGTCCACGAGGCAGCGTGCCTGCGCCTTCGCTGCGACCCCGGACTGCAAGAGAACACGCCGAACCTTGGCCAGGAGCTCGCGCGCGCTCTCGGTGAGCCTCGCGATGCGCCGCCGCAAATCCACCGGGTCGACGTCGCGCCGAACGAGCCCGTGGGTGTCGAGGAGCTTCAGCATCTTGCTGACGGTCGCCGCGGAGAGCCCGAGCTGCCACATCAACAGGGACTGCGTCGGGGCACCGTGGAGGGCGATGCACTGCAGCATGTCGAGGCGCGCTGGCGTCGTGCCGAACGGTGCGAGCAGCTTCGCCTCGAAGTCCCAGAGCCGCCAGTGGGCCCGCTTGATTTGGAATTGCACGAGGTTCATGCGCGCCACCTAGCAACCCCAGTTCCATCCCCCCTCCTTCGATTTTTCTTGGCCAGCCAACGAAAATCGCGGGGTAGGTGGGGTGGCCCGGCCAGTCTGCGGGTGGCCCCGGGCCACCCGGCGCGCGGCCATGCCTCCTCGAAATTCGTTGGCTGACCAACGAATTTCATGAGGGCTCCCGAGCCGGCTACGGCGCGTCCATCGCGTGAGACGCGGGGGGCGCCACGAAAATAGATTGCTGGCCAACGAATCTCGAGGAGGCCCCGGAGGCCATCGTGTGGGGGGCGGCCGATGTCGTGAGGGCGCGGTTTGAGGCGAGGCGTGAGCGTCGCCCTCGCGGCGTGGCGAGCCGCGCGGAGCGGGTCGGCGCGTACGACGTCGCAACGGACTCGCCGCCATCCGGACACCACGCGCGTCGACCCCGTGCTGCGCGGCATGCGCCAGCGGTCTGCGCGCCGCGGCGTCGACCAGCCCGGCGCGCGGCATACGCCAGCGGTCTGCGCGCCGCGGCGTCGACCGGCCCGGCGGCGCGAGCGCGCACCGCCCGGACGTCGGACCCCGCGGCCCCGCGAAATAAGACCTTGCACCCGAGCGCCGACACCCTCACGTGGCGACGGCACCCGCGGTGAGCCTCGCGAAACCGCGGTCTTTTGGCTCCCCTGGCGCTTCTTTTTGACGCACGGCGCCATGTCCCTATAGAGGAGGGCGAGAGTCCATGAATCCCACCCTGATGATCGCCCTCATCGTGGCCGCGCACGCCGCCTTCTTCTGGTCGGCGAGCCGCCGCTGGCAGCTCCTCCGCATGGGGAAATACGTCGTGCGCTGGGATCGGGTGCCCGAGCGCGTGAAGGCGGTGTGGGACTACGCCTTCAAGCAGGAGAAGATGGACTACTACCAGCCGGCAGGGATCGCGCACAAAGCGATCTTCATCGGCTTCTGCATCCTCACGATGCGTACGCTCGTGCTGTGGGGTCGCGGGGTGGACCCGGGCTTCAACCTGTTCGTCCTCGGGCCCACCCAGCCGCTCGGCAAGGTCTACGAGTTCGCGAAGGACCTCGTTGCGCTGCTCGTGCTGAGCGGCGCGCTCACCTTCGTCTACTTCCGCGTGGTGCGCCCGCAGAAGCGCATGACGCTCCACTGGGAGGGCCTGCTCATCCTCGGGATCATCTCGACGATGATGCTCTCCGACATGGCGTACGACGGCGCGGCGCTCACGCTCACCGTTCGCCAGGGCGAGCTCTGCCAGCCCGGCTCCACCCTCGCGACCGCCGAGCAGTGCGCGAGCATCCAGAAGATCGTCGCCCCCTACGGGATGGGGACCGACATCCACACCGGCTGGTCGTTCTGGCCGAGCCCCGCGGGCTCCGCGTTCGCCGCCGCGTTCGCCAAGCTCCCGCCCGGCGCGCTCATCGCCATCGCCACCGCCGGGTTCTGGACGCACTCGGCGCTCGTCCTGATCTTCCTGAACCTCCTGCCGCACTCCAAGCACTTCCACGTCATCACCGCCATTCCCAACGTCTTCCTCCGCGATCTCGACCCGCCCGGCCGCCTGCACCCCATGGCCGAGAACGCCGAGAAGCTCATGGAGATGGTCGGCGCGGCGGCGGAGCTCCCCGAGCCCACCGCGGCGCCCGTCGGCACGTCGCGCGTCGAGCACTTCACCTGGAAGTCGATCCTCGACTTCTACACGTGCACCGAGTGCGGCCGCTGCTCCGACAACTGCCCCGCCCACCGCACCGGCAAGATCCTCTCGCCCAAGCAGCTCACGCTCGCGCTCCGCGACCACCTCTACGATCACGAGGGGGAGCTCGTCGAGACCGAGATGCGCTGGCCTCCGCTCCAGAAGGACGCCGACGAGATCACCAAGACCGTCGACGGCATGGAGGTCACCGCCGCCGACAAGGAGCGCTCCAAGCGCGGCCACGGCTACCAGCCGATCGACCTCGTGCCCAACGTCGTCCACCCTGACGTCCTCTGGGCCTGCACGACCTGCCGCGCTTGCGAGGAGCAGTGCCCGGTCATGATCTCCTACGTCGACAAGATCGTCGACATGCGTCGCAGCCTCGTCCTCGTGAAGGGCGAGTTCCCGCACACGTTGCAGAAGCCCTTCCAGGCGATGGAGGTCAACGGCAACCCGTGGAATCTCTCGCGCATGGATCGCGCCGCGTGGTCGGACGGCCTCGACATCCCCACCTTCGCCGAGAAGCCCACCGCCGAGGTCCTCTACTGGGTTGGTTGCGCGGCGAGCTACGATGACCGCGCGAAGAAGATCGCACGGTCGACCGCCAAGCTGCTCAAGGCCGCGGGGGTCGATTTCGCCATCCTCGGCCAGGAGGAGAGCTGCACCGGCGACCCGGCGCGTCGAGCGGGCAACGAGTTCCTCTTCGCGATGCTCGCCGAGGGCAACGCCGCCGTGCTGAACGGCTACAAGGAGCAGGGCGGCATGCGCACCGTCGTCACCGCCTGCCCCCACTGCTTCAACACCCTCAAGAACGAGTACCCCGACTTCGGGGCGACGCTCGAGGTCGTGCACCACACCGACTTCCTCCTCGGCCTCGTCGCCGAGAAGAAGCTCTTGCCCAAGAAGAAGGTCGAGGGCAAGGTCGTGTACCACGACAGCTGTTATCTCGGTAGGTATAATGGGGTGTACGAGTCGCCGCGCGAGATCCTGCGGGCGATCCCCGGCGTGCAGCTCGTCGAGGCCGAATACTGGACCAAGCAGCGCGGCCTCTGCTGCGGCGCTGGCGGCGCCCAGATGTGGATGGAGGAGCAGAACCAGAACCGCGTCAACGTGAAGCGGACGCTCCAGCTCCTCGACACCGGCGCCAAGACGATCGCGTCGGGCTGCCCGTTCTGCATGACGATGCTCACCGACGGCATCAAGAGCCAGAGCCTCGAGGAGAAGGTGAAGCAGCTGGACGTCGCCGAGCTCCTCGAGCAGAGCTGCGATCTCGACGCGCGCGCCGCGGACCCGGCCGAGGAAGAGGTCGCGCCCGCGGTCCCCCAAGACGCGCCGAGCGAGAGCCAGGCCTCGGTCTGACGAGCCCGTTGGCTGGGCGGCCGGTCGCGACGCCTCCCGCTCAGCAGGCTCGATCCGAGCATGCCTTCGCCGCCCGCGCGACACCACCTCGGGTGCGCCGAGGTGGCTCGATCCGCGCACGCCCTCACCGGTCGCGAGGCCGGCGCGATGCGCGAATCCGGCTCGATCCGCGCATGCCGCCAAGGTCCGGCCGATGAGCCCGAGCGGGTCGTTCACCCCCCGGAAGGGTATACCCAGCGTGCGAGGGCGAACAGGCACGCGGTCAACAACGTAACGCGTGCGGCGCCTGACACCGCGAAATCGGCCGAAAACGCGCGCGGATCGCCCGCGCGCGGCGCGCGGCACGACGCTTGCTGAAGGGTTTGACGAAGTCGACATCGCGCCGGTCCGAGCGGCGCTCCACGGACGTGCGTGAAACGGTTCGCGCGCGTGGGTGGGGCGCCGCGCGGGCGGGCGGATGCACCAGCGAAAGCGCCGCCGCTCGATCGAGCGGCGGCAACGGGTCGCGCGCGCTCTCGTGGACGGGGGGTGGCCGCGGCCGTTCGAAGTCATCGCGCCGCCCGGGGCGGCGCCAATCGAAGGAAGGGACGGCGACCATGCGTACTTGGTTGGCCCGCACGGGCCTCGTGTTGCTCTCGGCTCTCTCCACCGTCGCGGTGGGCGCTTGCGCGGAAGAGCGCGATCCGATCGATCGGACGCAGCCGGGGATCTTGCCGAAGACGTTCTTCGTCGGCAAGGACCTGCGCAGCCCGACGGACGACCCGGAGTTCCGCGTCAAGGCGTTCACGGTCGGCAGCACGGTGAGCCAGTCGACGCAGACCATCGGCGAGTTCACCGCCGTCGACCGCATCAAGTGGGAGATCACCGAGGACCTCCTCATCGGCCGCCGCTCGTACCAGGAGGTCGCCGGCGCCGACAACCGCGCGCAGAAGAAGACCGACGGCACCGTCGTCGCCGCCTACAAGATCCTCAGCCACTTCGACGTGCGCCGCGAGTACAACCCGACGACGGGCGAGGAGTCGAACGTCATCGTCGAGAACTCGAGCGACCGGCCGTGGACGGATCGCGAGTTCATGCGCGTCGACTGGTCGAAGAACCTCGTCGACTCGACGAACGACAGCGCGCGCTTCTTCAAGTATGGCGGCAAGGTCACGCCGGTCGAATACGCCATCACCGATCCGAAGGCCGAGGACGCGCCGCACGTCGAGCTCGACGCGGGCTACTTCGACGTGACCAACAAGTTCACCGTCGAGTCTCCGGACGTGGAGTTCCCCTGGGGCTCGATCAAGGAGTGCGTCATCGCCGGATTCCTGAACGGTTCCGCGAGCTACGACTGCAACCCCCAGGAGGCGACGGTGCGCCTCTCGTTCGCCAAGGTGCAGGCGGACGAGGACTTCGAGCGCTTCGAGGACACGAACGCGTGGCGCGACGTGGTGGGCAACTGGGGCGGCTCCGGCGACGGCGCGAACCCCTGGCTCGGCGCGCCGCGCGAGTCGTGGGACCCGCAATACGGCGTCACCGACGCCTCGACGAAGCGCTTCAAGGCGATCCACAACATCTGGGCGAAGAGCCACCAGGCCGCCAAGTGCTCCACCAACGAGGACAAGGACGGCAACGGCACCGCCGACGCGTGCGAGAACGGCAAGACCGGCTACGCGGGCCACTCGGGCTCGCAGTGCGACGTCTACGAGCAGAAGTGCACCATCCCCGTGCGCGACCGCAAGGTGAAGACGATCGCCTACCACCTCAACAAGGAGGCCCCGGCGGAGCTGCAAGACGAGGTCGACGAGAAGGGCAACTTCAAGAAGCGCGGCACCCTCGAGGACCTGCCGTACTCGTGGAACCAGATGCTCGAGGTCTCGGTCGCCTACCGGCGCGAGGTCGAGTGCCGCAAGACCGGCGACGGCGACCGCGCCGCCTGCCACGCCCAGTACTTCGAGGGCGACGGCTCCGCCGACCAGAAGGTGATGGTCTCGTTCGGCGGCTGGCTCATCGACAAGGTGAAGAAGCAGGACGTCGACAAGGGGGCGCCCGTCTTGAGCGCCTGCCACAACCCGGTGCGCTCGTACGATCCCGAGGCCTGCGGCAAGCCCGGCGACGTCGCGCGCCACGGCGACATCCGCAAGAACTTCCTCATCTACTGGCCCTACGAGTCGCGCGCGCACTACGGCGGCGTCGGCGCGAACCCGCCCGATCCGCTGACGGGCGAGACGCACGGCGCGACCGCGACCATCATGGGGCGCTCGGCGACGTACGCGGCGGCGATGCAGCGCGACATCGTGCAGCTGGCGATGGGCGACACGTCGGTCGACGACGTCATCAAGGGCGTGCCCGCGCAGCGCTACGCGAAGATGCTGCAGAGCGGCGACACCGCGCCCGCGGGGCTCACCAAGGGCCTCGGTGACGCCGAGGTGCAGGCGCGCCTCGACGCCGTCGATCTGAAGGGGCTCAAGTCGGCGGCCGGCCTCGCGCCGCTCGCGGGCGGCAGCGCCCTCGAGCGCGGCGTGCAGCACACCAAGGAGCGCTCGAAGAGCAGCGTCGACCTCGCCGCGTATTCGCGCGAGCTCGCCGAGTTCGACGCCGTCGCGAGCAAGCTCCGCGGCACGCCCTGGGAGGCGCAGATCGTCGACCAGAAGTGGCTCGCGGGCGCGCTCGGCGCCGACCCCCGCGCGTCGGCGTCGCCGGCGGCGATGGACCTCGCGTCGCCCCTGCGGGGCATGGACCCGGCCCGGGTCGACGCGATGCATGCATGGTACACGGCGAAGGCCGAGGCCAAAGGCGAGTGCTTCGACGACGCCATGATGGCGGCGGGCGCCGGCTCGGTCTACCAGGCCTCGCTCGCGGGGCACTTCAAGGCCAAATCCGGCAGCCTCGACCCCGTCACCCGCGGCAAGCGGATCTACGAGGACCTGTGGCGCGAGGCGGTGAAGGGCATCGGCCTCCACGAGCTCGGCCACTCGCTCGGCCTCCGGCACAACTTCGCGAGCTCGTGGGACGCCCCGAACTTCAACCCGCAGTACTGGCAGCTCCGCACCAACGAGAGCCAGTCGACGGGGGCCTGCTCGTCCGCTCGCTCCGGCGACAAGGACAGCTGCATGGGGCCGCGGTACCTCGACCCGATGACCAAGGACGAGCAAGGCCTCGACGCCGAGTCTCGCCCCGGCATCGACTACTTCGCCAACACCTCGACGATGGAGTACCAGCTCGAGCGGTTCGGCGAGACGGTGGGCCTCGGGACCTACGATCTCCACGCGATGAAGACCCTCTACGGGCGCGTGCTCGAGACCTTCGACGACAAGGTCGTCCCCGCGAAGAACCAGCTCAACTTCGCCCCGAAGTCCTTCACGCAGCTCCAGGAGCGCGACCTCGTCATCGACGGTGGCAAGATCTTCAGCCACTACACGAAGACCGCGCGCCTCATGAAGGTGTTCGACGCCAAGCGCGACTGCCGCCCGGCGACGGACGAGGAGAAGGCGACGGCGGGGTGGCGCGTGGTGCACGGCAAGGTGTGCTCGCCGGCCCCGAAGGATCACTGGTCCTTCGAGGACTTCAAGAGCGACGAGATCCCGCGCGTCGGCATCTCGGGCGTGAAGTGGCACGCGATCGACAAGGACGGCAAGGACAAGGTGCGCTGGACGTACCGCTACGGCGAGCAGTACGGCGCGGGCGGCTACATGCACACCGTCGCCGGCGACTCCGGCGCCGACGCCTACGAGGTGACCCAGAACCACGTGCGGCGCTTCGACCTCGGCTACCCGTGGGCCTACTTCCGGCGCGGCAACCGCGAGTACAACTCGATGTTCCTGCCGCAGTCCACGGCGTCGCGCTTCTTCAGCCGCGTGCGCTCGTACCACTGGCAGATCGCGACCGACCTCGGCCGCGCCGACGCCGCGGAGCTCGTGGACGACGACGGGATGCGCCCGTACGTCATGGCGCAGAACGACATCTTCTCGTTCCTCACCCGCGCCGTGATGATGCCCGAGCCCGGCAACTACGCCCAGAGCGCGACCCGGACGCCGGTCGACGGCAAGCTCCCCATCTTCGACCTCGCGGAGCGCAGCGGGGGCCCGGCCCTCGGCGCGTTCACCCTCGGGATCGTCGACGGTCGCTACATCGGCGAGGAGTTCGACAACGACCTCGGCGGCTCGTGGGACTACCAGAAGTACGTGAGCCACGCGGGCTTCGAGGTCGAGAAGTCGATGGCGATGCTCCAGCTCGTCGACCCCCGACCGACCCTCTTCACCATCGCGCGTGACAACTTCCTCGACGGCCGCGCGACGAAGATCAACTTCCGCACCGACCTCCCCGAGGCGACCGACCGGCTCCTCGGCGGCCTCCTCGCCGAGGACTGGGAGAGCATCGCCCCCGGCGTCGTCGACCCGGCCGCGGGGGTGTCCATGCCGCTCGACTTCACCAAGAAGTCGGTGGTGCGCCCGCAGGGCTCGAAGATCCTGTTCCCCAACATCGGCTACAAGCAGCAGCTCGCGATGGGGATGTACGCGGTGCTCTTCTCGCGCCTCAACAGCGACATGACCCTCGCGAACAAGATGCGCATCTGGATGGCCGGCGACCCCGCGCCCGCCGTGCCCGGGACGCGCGAGATCCGCTTCCTCGACCCGAAGAGCGGCTACACCTACGTCGCGAGCCGCTTCGGCGACGACGTCATCGACGGCAAGACGGTGGACCGCGGCGTCGCGTCCCGCATGCTCGCCCACGCCAACGCCCTGCTCGCCGCGACGTACAAGGTCAAGCGGGACGCCCAGGGAGCCCCCGTGCTCGCCGCCAACGGCTTGCCGGAGCTCCTCCTCGACGCCTCCGGCGCGCCCCAGGTGGAGTCTCCGGACATGGAGGCGGTGTTCCGCCGCTACGTCGGCCTGATCGACTCGATGCGCCAGATCGACCGGGCGCTCGCGCAGGGGCCGCTCGGCGGGGGCTCCGGCCCCGGAGGGGAGGACGACTCGACCAAGAAGTGATCCCCCTCGGCAACCGGTAGGAAGCGGGCGGTGGCTCCCAGGAGCCGCCGCCCGCGTCCTTTTTGGTCGCTCGACGCGACGCGCGCCGGCCCACATGCATGCATACTGCATGCGATCGCCGGCGGGCGAGGGACGGTCGCGCGGCTCAGATGTGGAGCGGGGTGTCGCCGCCGGTCTTCGCGGGCGGAGGCGCGGTGCTCGTCGCCTTGGGCGGGGGTGAGGCCGAGGGCGCCGCCGGCGCGCTCGTGGCGCCCAGCCGCTTGCCGCCCCAGCTCGCGCCGGGCCGCGGCGTCGCCGCCGCGGCCGCGCTGGCGGCGACGGCGGGCGGGGCCCCGCTCGCGGCGACGGGCGCGGCGCTCGCGGCCGGCGGCGGCGCGGCGGCGCTGGCGGCGACGGCACGCGGGGAGGC
>JAEUKG010000638.1 GCA_016794325.1 Myxococcales bacterium
CCGCCCGGCGACGCGGGCTCGGCGGCGGACGCGCCCGAGGAGGCGTCGGTGCTGCTGCCGCCTCCGGACGGCGGGCTCCCCGCGCCCGAGCTCCTCGCGACGGTGCCCAACCTCCTCGACTTCGACCTCGAGGGCACCACCCTCGTGTACGAGACCGCCGTCGCCGCCGGGGGCGTCGGCAAGTGCACCATCCCCGGGTGCGCGGACGCCGCGCCTATCCCCAACCTCACACCGGCCGGAGGCCCGGGCCTCGCCGTCGCGAGCGGGCAGGTCTACTTCCCGGTCGTGGGCGCCAGCAACGCGCAGCTCGTCCGCGTCGGGCTCGACGGCACGGCGCGCACCGTGGTCGCGACCGGCAACCCCCTCGGCACCGCCACCCTCGTGTCGCTCTTCGGCGGCGCCGACGGGGTGTCGATGATGGTGCGGTTGCCGCTCTTCCAAGGGCGATTCGAGCTGCGTCACATGCCGGCGGCGCCCTCCGTCACCCGCGTCGATCGGGTGGGGCGCGCGACCAAGAGCCACCACGCGAACCTCGACGCGTGGGTCAACTACAAGCCCCAGGACGCGCCGAGCGGCGTCCGCGCGGCGAGCTTCTCCGGGGCGCGCAGCGCCGGCCCGTTCACCGCGCCGCTGCCCGCCGGCGAGCCCGACTTCATCGCGGTGAGCCCCACCATCGTCGACGCGGTCGTCCTCGTGAAGTCGCCGATCGCGGTCTACGCCCGGGCGGGTGCCGTGTACGCCTGCGCGATCCCGAGCGCGGGCAACTGCGGGCCCTGGGTCGCCACCAGCGTCACCGGCGCCCGCGCGATCGCGGTCGACGACGAGTCCCTGTACGTCGGGCTCGCCACCGGCATCGGGCGGTGCTCGCTGGCGAGCGCCGCCGCCGGGACGTGCGCGCTCTCGCCGGTCGTGGTGGACGGACCGATCGATCCGCCGATCTACGTCACCGACAAGGACATCGTGTACCGCGTCGGGACGAAGGTCTGGCGCGCGCGCCGCTGATGCTCACGGGTCGCCGAGGCGACCTCACCCTCCCCACCGCGAGCACCTCGAACGTGAGCCTCGTCGGCTCGGCGACCGTGATCGCGACGAGCTACGTGCGAGACTGAGCGCTGAACCCTCCGTGAAAAGCCTGGGCCGCGCCCCTCAGCGAAGCGTGAAATCCCGCGGTGCGCTCGTCGAGAACGCGCCATCGTCGAGGCTCTCGTCCACGCTCACGTAGCGACCCCACCCTGCCGGACCCACGAGATCGTTGGTGGTCGGCGCGATGATCGCCATGACGGTCCAAGTGCAAGTCTTCGCCGTCGAGGTGGGCACCCCGAGCGCGGTCGGGTTCGGGAGCTTCGTCGACGTCTTGTTGGTCATCACGACGAGCTGGTATTCCGACCCCGCCTTCTCCTTGCAAGTCACGGAGACCTGGTAGGTGGAGAAGGGACTCGGCAACGGATTCCACGAGAAGGTGGTCGCGTCATCGACGTCGAGCGCCCCCGCTGCAGGAGCGGTGGCCACGAGCTCCGGAGGAATCGTCAACGCGTGCGTGGCTGCGCCCGTCGCGGCGGCGGTGATGTTGACCTTCCACACCCCCGCCGTCGCGTTGCCGCGCTTGCCACTCGCGCCAATCGCCGCGCGCATGGCGCTGTTCGGGGGGAAGGGCAAGCTGAAGGAGGTGGGCGTGTAGGCGCGGCCCGAGAACCGGAGCCCGAGGGTGCCGCGGATCCGGACGTGATAGATGAACGCCGCGCCCGCCGAATCTCCATACGCGACCGTGCCTTCGACTCGTCGGTCGAGGGAGGTCAGGGTCGCCAGGTCGACGCTGTGCGACGTCGTTGCACCATCACCAATGGAGAAGCTCTGGGTGCCATAGCCCTGGAAACCCGTCGGCATCTCGCTCGTGTCATTCGTGTAGCGGAACCCATGGATGACCCCATCGAAGGGGGCCTCGCCGATCCACTTGAATGCGGTCGGGCCAGTCATCGTGACCGAGCTTCCCGTGAAGATGTACTTGGTCGCAGCGTCGGCGCGGACGTTGTTGTTCGGCGCGAACACGAACGCGTAGACGCCATCGGCGGGCAGCGGGCCCCCCTGGGCTCCCGTGGGAGTGATGGTGGTCGACGTGGCCTTGTGGGTCGCCCCGAAGACGACCTGGACTCGGGGCTGACGCGTCGTCAGCCCCGAAAAGGCCAGGGTCGCGAGCCCGGTCGACGTGGCACTGGTGGGGTGAACGACGGTGAGGTCGTACGTCGGCGGTGCTTCGAGGGCAAAGAGCCCATCCTTGTCGCTCTTCACCGACTTGGCCGAGCCCTCGACGCGGACCGTCGCGCCGGCCACGGGAACCCCAACCGAGTCCACGACGGTCCCTTGGATCGGCGTGGCGAACGGAGCGTCGCTGCCCGCGTCGCCGCTCGACGACCCGCCGCTGCTCGACGACGACGAGCTGCTCGCGCCTCCGTCGCCTTGCGGTGACGGCGAGGCCACGGGGTCGTCGCCGACGCAGGCGACGTGGAGCACGGGGAGCGGCGCGAGGAGGGCGAGGAAGCGGAAGAGACGCATGGTGACC
>JAEUKG010000691.1 GCA_016794325.1 Myxococcales bacterium
TTGTTCGCGAAGACCAGGAAATCCAGCGCGAGGTGGTACACATCCAGTCGTTCGTGGTCGAGCGCCTGCATCCACTCCCCATCGGCCGCTTTGCGCACCCTGTTGCCTCCCTCGGGCACGGGCACGGGCACGGGCACGGGCCCGGGCGAGAGGAGAGCCGGCGTTCAGGGACGCGCCCTAGTCGATCGCCGATCGCGCGGCGGCGGGCGCCTTGCAGGTGCGAGAAGGTGTGCTAGTCACTCTGACCTGAGTGACGAACATGAGCACCCTCTCCATCTCGAAAATCCTCGGATTCGTTGCGGTTTGTAGCCTGGTGGCGTGCGCCGCGCCGGCGGAGGAGTCGGTCGGCTCCTCGTCGACGGGCCTCGGCGGCGCGGCGACGGCGATCACGTTCGGCGCCGACTGGAGCGTCTCCACCGACGGCGTGCTCACCGCGGGCACGCGGGTGAAGGTGATCTACGACGAGGCGCGCATGCCGGTCTGCCGGGGCGACGTGAACGGCGCGCCGGCCTGGACGGTCACCGGCCACTACCGCGTCGGCGGCGGCGCCGAGGCGACGTTCGAGGCCGCGGGCTTCCGTCCCTCCGGGGGCAAGGGCCCGGCCGAGATCGACCTCCCGCCGGTGCTCGCCTCGAGCGTCGAGATGTGGTTCGAGATCGGGAACCGCTGGGGCTGCCACGAGTGGGACTCGGCGTACGGCAAGAACTTCCGGTTCGACCTCGCGTCGCCGAAGGGCGCGCCGCGGTGGGCGGGCAACCTGCAGGTCATGTCGGAGCGGCAGACGTGCGACGGCGGCAGGCCGTGCGAGAGCCTGTGGCGCCCGCTGACGAACGACGGCTACGACTTTGGGACGTGGACGCGGCAGCGCGCCGCGATCACCCAGCTCGCCTTCCAGGTGTACGAGCCCGGCAAGACCGACTGGGACAACCCGGACCTCTGGCGCCAGCTCGACGTGCGCCTGTACTGGCGCGTCGGCGCGACGGGGCCGTTCCAGATGCGGCACGTGGCGATCGATCGCCGGGTCGGCAACGACACTCGCTACACGCTGAGCACGCGCGAGCTCGACCCGTTCAAGCTCTGGAACACGCCCCAGAAGAAGAGCGACTGCCCGGCGTTCCCGATGACCCAGGCGGGGCCCTACGTCCACGCGGACGTGCATTTCTACCTCTGGATCAACGGCGCCGAGCTCCGGCCGCGGCCGGGCGACGTCTTCCACGGCCGCTACGAGGAGTACGGCGGCCCGTTCGCGATCTGCTTCTGAGCCGACGTCGGTCGCGCCGCCCGCAGCCAAGGATCTTCCCACCCCGGGGTTTGGGTGGTTCGATGACGACCATGAGCCGCCCCCGTCGGTCTGCGTGGATGCTCGCGCCGCTCTTCCTCGCGGCGTGCGGTCAGAAGCAGGCGCCCGACCTCGGCTCGAGGTCGGCCGAGCGAGCGACGGTCGCGCCCGCCTCGAGCGCGAGCGCGGCGGCGAGCTCCGGGCCGGCCGCGGCCGGGCAGACGGCGTGCGGGGAGCTGCCGTGCGAGCTCTTCGACTCGCCCGAGGCGGCGTTCGCGCGCGTGCTCGAGGACGCCCCCGCCGTGCTCGCGATCGGCGAGACCCACGCGCCCGCGAACGGCCCCGCCGTCCCCAGCACCACCCGCCGGTTCACGGAGGTGCTCCTGCCGAAGCTCGAGGGGCGCGCGAGCGATCTCGTGCTCGAGCTCTGGGTCGCCAACGCGAAGTGCAACACCGCCCAGCAGAAGCAGCAGATCAAGCAGGTCGCGTCGCAGCAGCGCGACGTCACCCAGGGGCAGGCGCCGACCAACCAGAGCGATTTTCGCCTGCTCTACGACGCCGCCCGCAAGCACAAAGTGCGGTCGCACATCCTCGTCCCCGACTGCGACGAATACGGCCGCATCCTCGACGCGGGCACCGGAGACATCGACGCGATGCTCTCCATGATCGCGAGGCTCACGGCGACGAAGGTGGAGGCGATCCTCGCGGGCGATCACGGGATGGTCGTGGCCTACGGGGGCGCGATGCACAACGACCTCGCGCCGCGCAAGGGGCGGGAGGCGTGGAGCTTCGGCCCGCGGCTCCAAGCCAAGGCGGGCGGAAAATACGTCGAGCTCGATCTCATCGTCCCCGAGTTCGTGGGTGATGGCGACGTGTGGAAGTCCCAGCCGTGGTACGGCCACTGGCGACGCGAGGCCCAAGGCGCGAAGACGGTCCTCTTCACGATCCGGCCTGGGACGTTCGCGATGATCTTCGCCCCCACGCCGCGCCCGGCGCCCGCGCCCTCGGGCGCCGCGAGCGCTCCGCCGCCCGTCTCCGCGCCGCCCCGCGCGAGCGCTCCGCCGCCGGCCGGCTCGCGCTGAGGGTCGGAGCGCGCGCCACGGAGCTCGGACGGCGCCCGCGCGATCGCGCCCGCGGCGTGCCCGCCTGGAGAGGCGAAAACGCAGCCAATCCCAGGGCTTCGACGTGGCCGAGCCGAGCCGACGTGTGGCCCGAGACCGCTTATTGATATTGATTTTCAATAACGGGAGCGCTAGGAGCCACCGAGCCCCCCGATGAAGCGAAAACGGCAAGCCGCGGCGCTCTTCTTCGCGCTCCTCACGTTCGCGCGCGCGCGCGGC
>JAEUKG010000699.1 GCA_016794325.1 Myxococcales bacterium
GATCCCCCCCGCGGACTTCGATGGCGACGGCTATCCCGACCAACGGGGCCTCTTCCCGCGTTCGGTGGTCGCCGTCGATGACCGTCTCGTCCTGATTGATGGGGCGGGGCGCGTCGCGTCCTACCAGGTGCAAGGAAGCTCGCTCACGAGGGACGTTGGGTGGATCCAGTCGGGAGACGACGCTCTGGTCGCTCGTCGTGCAGAGGACCGCTGGGTCCTCCCGATCCACCCGCCCGGAGAACCGTGGCAGCTCCTCGTCATTCCGTATTGGCCGACGGGATGGCGCTACTTCGCGGGATTGACCCCACTCGGCGCCGCCGCGTGGACGACCAACGCGACCGCTGCAGCTCCCCTCGCCGGCTTCGCCGCCCCCCACGACTGCCTCGGCTACTACTCCGTCCGCTACATCGAAGCCGCCGATCGTTGGGTGATGCTCTACTCGTGTGGTGACCGGGATCCGTCGGGAGCATACGTTCGAGACCGCGCCATCTACTTGCGAACCGCCCCCGGAAACAAGCCGTGGGGCCCGTGGTCCGCCCCCATGAAGGTCTGGTACCCCTCGCAGGGCTACTGCGAGTACATGCACTTGCCAGTCCTACCTGCAGGGAAGTACGCGGAGTGTCCCAGCTCGAGCCCCAACCCGTCCGAGGACGAGAAGCGGGAAAACAACAACGGCGGCGGAGCGATTCGCGAGCCTGGCGGCGAATACGCCCCGTTCTTGCTGCCGAGTCGCTTCGCTCAGCCGTTGAACGGCAGCACGACCGACTTCACCCTCTACTACACCCTGTCGACGTGGAACCCGTACCAGACGGTCCTCATGGAGACCACGCTCACCCTCCCCTGACCTCGATCGCCCACGGTCACCGCTCCCTTGGCTGAGTCACCGAGATGAGCTACGAAGGAGCCGCCCTGCCCACGGCTGACATCCAGCGTTGGTTGGCAAAACCCCTTCCCCCCGCCCTTGAACTCCGTGGTCCCTGGGCTCTGGCATCGCATTCGGTCGCCTTCCGCCCGGGACGCCGCGCTCGTCTTCGTCGCGTGCGTCCTCGGGTGGAGCACCCTCACGTATCCATTCGGGCGCGACCAGGGCTTGTACTACTACGTCGGCCGCGAGTGGGCGCTGCGCGGCCGGATCCCGTATCGGGACGTCTTCGACCACAAGACCCCAGGCATCTATGCGGTGCACGCGTTGTGCGTGAAGGTCTTCGGCGAGGGGCTCTGGGGCATTCGAGTCGCCGAAATTCTAGCCGTCGCCGCACTCGGCTATGCGAGCGCGCTCGCGGCGACTCCACGCGGCAGGGCGTATCGTGGGCCGCTGGCTGGTTACGTTGCGCTCGCGACGAGCGCAACGTACTTCGGGAGCTTCGACTTTCGGGAGATCGCCGAGGGTGAGCTTTGGGTGTGCCTCTTCGTCGCTGCGGCGGCGGCTGCCCTCAGCCGCGTGCGCAACGCGACGGCGAGTGCAGGGGTCGCTGGCGCGTTCTGGGGTGCATCGCTGATGATGAAGCCATCAGCGCTCTGGTTCCTGCTCCCGCTGCTCGTGCAGGCCTACGCAAACCAAGTCCTGCCGATCGACCTCACCTCCCCGCTCCGGTCGCTCAAGGCGTGGGCGCTTCGAGCCACGGCGTTCTCGGTGGGGACCGCCGCAGTTCCCGGCGCCGCGCTCGCCTACTTTGGCGCGCACGGCGCGCTACGCGACGCCTACGAGATCGTGATCCTCGCCAACGCGACCTACGTGAAGCAGGAGTCGGCGATCCAGAAGAAGTCCGACATCGTCTGGTTCACGGGAATGTTCGCGGACCAGATGCAGCCCACGCCGACGGTGGTCGGGCTCGCCATGGTGGCGCTCTTCTTGGGTCGGCGCCGTCTCCCCGACGGTGTTTGGGCTGCGTCGACCCCCCTCGCCTTTCTCCTCGCGGCTTGGGTCAGCGTGGTAACCCAGGGGAAGTTTTTCCCTGGGCACTGGTCCGTCCTCCTCGTAGCCGTTGCGCTCACCACCGCGTTCTTCGTTCGCTCCTTTCGATCACTGCGGCCGCGGACCTCCGCGTTCTTGCTGGTTGCGGCGATGGTGCTGCCAGCGGCGTTTTCGGCGTGGCGCCTGCGCCGCTACATCGACCTGAACGAGACCGCGTCCGAGTACGTACGCGGAAAGGTCACGCGCCGCGAATACGTCAACTCCCGCTTCGTTGAGCACGCCGTCGCCGCAGCGGCCGTCGAGAACGAGGACGTGGCCGATTTCCTCCGTACGCACACGCGTCCCGAAGAGAACGTCCTCGTCCGAGGGTTCCAGCCCCAGATCTACGCTCGGGCGGAGCGATACTGGAGGGGCCGGTTCTTCTGGTCGACGTTCCTGGTGGCCGAGACCCGCACCTACAACCGCGAGAAGTGGCTCGCCGAAGACCAAGCGGACCTCGAGCGCGTGCCACCGGACGTGGTCGTCACGCTTCGGTGGGGGGCGGAGATGGACTCGCCGAGGCCTTGGCTCGCCAAGGGTTATCAGGAGATCTTCGGTACCGGGGACCTCGTCGTCATGGAGCGCCCGAACCGGAAGTAGCGAAGAAGGCTGCCCATCTCACCGCCAGCGCCGGCGGGCACCGTTTCGCCGAGTCACGCTCGAGAGCGGGCCCGCCCGCGAGTTGTGGCCGCCCGCGACATCAAGTAATCGTGCCCGCGATGCCCGCGCTCTTCCGCCGCCACCTCGCCGACGTCGTGCTCGGCGTCCTCGGCCTGAGCATGGGCGCGGTCTCGCTCCTCTACCCCTACGGGCGCGACCAGGGGCTCTACTACTACGTGGCCCGCGAGTGGGTGCTCCGAGGATCGATCCCCTACCGCGACGTGCTCGACCACAAGACGCCCGGCATCTACGTCCTCTACGCGCTCGGCGTGCGCCTCTTCGGCGAGCAGACGTGGGGGATCCGCGTGCTCGACCTCCTCGCCGTCCTCGCGACCGGGCTCCTCGCCGCCGCGCTCACCTCGCCGCGCGGCGAGCCGGTGCGCCCCGGCGTGCGCGGCGTCGCGCTCCTCGCGCTCGGCGTCCTCTACTACGGCCACCTCGATTTCTGGAACACGGCGCAGAGCGAGCTCTGGTACTCGATGCTCGGCGTGGGCGCGGTGTGGGCGGGCCTGCGGATCCACCGCCCGCTGCGCGCCGAGATCGCCGCCGGCGTCTTCGGCGGGGCGGCGATCGTGATGAAGCCGCCGGCGATCTGGTTCGTCCTCATCGCCGCGTTCGTCCTCGCCCACCGCGCGTTCCCCGGCCGCGAGGGCCGGTGGAAGCGCCTCGCGTTCGCCTCCGGCCGCTTCGCCTTCGGCGCCGCGATCCCCGGCCTCCTCGTCCTCACCTACTTCGGCGCCCACCGCGCGGTGGGCGCCATGCTCGACATCGTGGTCGGCGCCAACGGCTACTACGTCAAGCACGAGCGCGGGGTGAACGGCCTCGGCGAGATCGCGGCCCGCGTGCTCGACGAGGCCCGCGTCTACGCGCCGGTCGCGCCCGCGCTCCTCCTCGCGGTGGTGGTGCTCCTCGCGTTCGCCTTGAAGACCAAGGACTGGCCGCTCGCGCGGCGGGCGGGCCTCGCCGTCGCCCTCGCGATCTCGGGGTGGCTCGCCGTCCACATGCAGGGCAAGTACTACATGCTCCACTGGAGCTCGATGCTCGCGCCGATGACGGTCGTGGCCGCGACCGTCGCCCGCGCCGCGCTCGACCGGGCGAAGCTCCGGCCTCCGCTCACCGCGAGCCTGGTCGCGGCCGCCCTCGTCGCCCTCTACGCGGCGTCGGCCAAGCTCGGCGGCGGCGTCCTCTTCTGGACGGACATGAACCGCGCGACCTGGGGCTACGTCGCCGGCAAGGTGCCGCGCGAGGAGCTGCACAAGCGCTACAAGATCGAGGCGGTGTGGTTCTGGTACGAGCAGAGCTATCCCGTCGGGGTGTGGCTGAAGGAGCACACGTCGCCGGACGACCTCGTCGCCGTCCGCGGCTTCCAGCCCGAGATCTACGCCGTCGCCGAGCGGCGCTACGGGGGCCGCTTCTTCTGGACCACGTTCATCGTGAGCCCGCAGCGCGCCTACCGCCGCGACGAGTGGCTGGCCGAAGACGCGCGCGCGCTCGACCAGCACCCGCCGAAATACGTGGTCGCGCTCACCGGCGTCGCCGACGGCCCCGACTCGGTCGCGTGGTTCTCGCCCCGCGGCTACGTGGTCGACACGGTGATGGGGCCGTTCACGATCCTCCGCGCGACCCGGTAGGGCGTGTCCCTAAGCGCCGGCTCTCCTCTCGCCCGTGCCCGTGCCCGTGCCCGTGCCCGTGCCCGAGGGACGCAACCCTCGGTGACCTCGAACGTCAGCGGCAACCCAAGCTCTTCGACGCCGAGGTGCCCCTGCGTCGCAGGCCCTCCGCGCGAGCTCCCGATCGGGCAGGGGCACGGGAACGGGCCCGGGCACGGGAAGACCGCACCCGTTCAGGGACACGCCCTACGGCGGGCGTGGTACCCTCCCGTCATGGTGGCGGGAGCGCGGCGGCGAGCGACCTACGAGGACGTCCTCGCGGCGCCGCCCAACGTCGTGGCCGAGCTCGTGTCGGGTGTACTCTACACACATCCGCGCCCGGCCAAGCCCCACGCCGCCGCCGCGAGCGCCCTCGGCGAGGAGCTCGGGCCGCCGTTCAAGCGCGGCCGCGGCGGCCCCGGAGGCTGGGTGATCCTGGACGAGCCCGAGCTCCACCTCGGCGGCGACGTCCTCGTCCCCGATCTCGCCGGGTGGCGCCGGGAGCGCCTCCCCCACCTCGACGTGAGCGTCCCCTACTTCGATCTCGCGCCCGACTGGGTGTGCGAGGTCCTGTCGCCCTCGACGGAGGCGCTCGACCGGGGCGAGAAGCGCGCCGCCTACGCCCGGGAGGGCGTGCGACACCTCTGGCTCGTGACGCCGCCGGCGCGCCTCGTCGAGGTCCTCCGGCTCGACGGCGGCCGGTGGCTCATCGCCCAGACGTTCGCCGGCGACGAGAAGGTCCGCGCCGAGCCCTTCGACGCGATCGAGCTCGACCTCTCGATCCCCTGGGCCGACGTGGTCTATCCCGAGCCACCCTAACACCGCGCCCACTCTCGAGGACGTCGGCAGGCCGATCCACCGGCCGCGAAATTGGGCAGCAAGCTGCCTAATTTCGGAGGGGCGTTCCACCGCCCCGGCGAGTGGCCTGGGCCACCCGCGAGGTGGCCGGGCCACCCCCGAGGGTGGCGAGATCCCGCGAAAGACCGCGAGTCGCGCATGGCACCGCGGTTGCTCCAGCCGACGCCCATGCACGTCGGTCGCGCGCGGACTACGATGGAGGCGATGGCGCCCAGCGTGCCCACCCTCCGCCACGTGCGGCCCGTGCGACCGATCGAGTTTCCCTCGTCGGATCCGGAGTGGGACATGGGACAGACCGGCCTCCACCAGCGTCTCTGCGACGCCCTCTACCACCTCCTCCGCGACGCCCTCGCCCCGGCCTCCCTCGTCGCGTCCGACCCGTTCCTCTACTTCGACGCCGCGGACAACCGGAGGAAGTGCGCGCCCGACCTCCTCGTCAAGCTCGGAGCGCCGCACCGCCTCGTCGACACGTGGAAGACCTGGGAGAACGGCACCCCCGACCTCTGCGTCGAGATCCTCTCCTCCAGCGACCACGAGAAGCTCACCCTCGACGACAAGCTCGCTCGCTACCACGCCATCGGCGTCCCCGAGGTCGTCGCCCTCGACCCTCTTGCCCCTGCCGGCTCCCGCCTCCGCGCCTGGGACCGCGTCGACGGCGACCTCGTCGAGCGCGTCGTCGACGACGAGCGCACGCCCTCCGTCACCCTCGGCCTCTGGCTCGTCCTCGCGCCCATGCCCGAGGAGCCCGACCTCGACGTCGCGCTCCGCCTCGCCCGCGATCCCCTCGGCCGCGACCTCCTCCCTACGCGCACCGAGCGCCTCCGCGCCGAGAAGGACCGCGAGCGCGCAGACAAAGAGGCGGCGGTCGCGGAGCTCGCTCGGCTCCGCGAGCGCTTGGCTCCCAAGTAGCTTCGCGGTGCCTCTTCAGCGACGCGCGACCGAAAGCGCCCCGCGCGACGACAGCGCGCGCGCGTCCTCGGCGACCGCGGCGAGCCGCACCTCCAGCGTGTCGACGATCGACGGGCTCGTCGCGTCGGCGGGCGGCCCGAGCGGGCGCCGCACCGCCGCCACGTCTCCCCCGACGACGATGCCCGCCGAGAGCGAAGCCACGGCTGCCAAGAGCGCCAACGTCACCTGCATCCCCCTCGTCTCCGGCTTCATGGTGCCGATGTAGGTGCAAGTCAGATGCCGCGCCCAAGAGCGCGCCTTCTCCAGCAATATCAAGGTCCTCTGCGAGGGCGCGCTGGTCAAACCGAGCGCGATCGAGCCGTTCGCAGCTGCGTCCCCGGCGCTCACTCCGCGTCGTACACCGCCGTCACGTCGTCGTCGTTCAGCTTCACGTATCCCGGCGCGAACATCGCCGCCCCCGTGAGCAGCACCGCGCGCTCCACCCAGTCGCCCGCCAGCGACGCCGGCAGCGTGGTGCACGCCTCCCCGAACACCTTCTTGCCGAGCGCCGCCGCCGCGACCATCCCGTCCGGGACGGAGTTGCACTTGGCGAAGCCGCGCGCGACCGCCCGCGCCTTCGTCCCCACGAAGATCTCCCCCGTCACCCAAGCCCCGAGCACCCCTTCGACGTTGAAGCCGGTGCCGAGCTCGGCGCGCGCCGTCGGCGCCGAGCCTCCGAGCACGTCCTCCGACACGTCGAGCGACGCGCCCCCTCGCTGCACCACGATCGCGATGCCCTTCGGCGGGAACGAGTCGGGCCGGAGCAACCCCAGCACGGCGACGTCCGTGGGGAAGCCGGCGTCGGGGACGTACGAAAGCGACTCGAACCGCACCGACGACGACACGAGGAGGCCGGCGAGCTTCGCCGACGCCGGGCGATCCTTCCGGAAGTCGAGCTGGTGCACGAGGATGCTGTACGAGGTGCGGTTCGGGCTCCCCGACGTGACCGCGAGCGACATCGGCGTCGAGAACGCCACCGGCACGAGCTCGAGCGACGCGTCGCCGCGCGCCACCGGGTTCACGAAGCCCGCGGGGGCCACCCAGCGCGTCGACGGCGCTTGGCCGTCGAGATCGAAGTCGTCGCAGAAGTCGCGCGGGCAGTCCGCGCTGCACCCCTTCTGCTCGGGCCGGCACGTCGACGCGTCGCTCGCGTCCACCGAAGGCCCCGCGTCACCGGCGTCGGCACCGCGGAGCGGCAGCTCCTCGATCCCGAGGATGCCCCGGCACGCGACGACGAGCCCCACGCACGACGCGCCCGCGAAGGCGGTGGCCGCCACCCGCGCCATCCAGCGACGGCGCGACGTGAGTTTTCGCGAAGAGGCCAAGGGAGAGGCGCGAGTATACCCCGCGCGGCTCCCGAGGGGCAGTGGCCACCCCAGAAGCCACGCGCGAAAGCCCGTGCAATTTCGCTCGATTCCGCCGAGGGGCTTCGGGCCCCCGGCCGCGCCCCCTGCGATCGCAGGGGGCCGCGCGCGCCCCCCCTCGCGCGCCGGCGCGCCGGGTGGTGCGAACGGACCGAGCGCTGTATCCGTCCGTTTGTGGAGGCCCCCCGCATCGTCGGCCGCTACGAGCTCCACGACGAGCTCGCGTGTGGAGGCATGGCACGCGTGTGCCTGGGGAAGCTCCGCGCCGACGAGGGCTTCTCGCGCGTCGTCGCCATCAAGCAGCTCCTGCCCCACCTCGCCGCCGAGCCCGAGGCCGTCGTCATGTTCATCGACGAGGCCCACCTCGTCTCGGCGATCCGGCACCCCAACGTCGTGACCACGCTCGACGTCGTGCGCGACGGCGACGAGGTCTTCCTGGTGATGGACTACGTCGTCGGCGAGTCGCTGGCCAAGCTCCTCGTCGCCGCCGCCAAGCGAGGCGCCCGCGCGCCGCTGCCGATCGTCGCCGCGGTCATGGCCGACCTCCTCGAGGGGCTCCACGCCGCGCACCAGGCGACGAGCGAGCTCGGCGTCCCCCTCAACGTCGTGCACCGCGACGTGTCCCCGCACAACGTGCTCGTCGGCACCGACGGCGTCACCCGCGTCGTCGACTTCGGCGTCGCCAAGGCCATCGGCCGCATGCAGGAGACGACCCGCAGCGGCCAGTTCAAGGGCAAGCTCGCCTACATGGCGCCCGAGCAAGTGGCGGGCGCCGAGGTCGACCGCCGCAGCGACGTGTGGGCCGCGGGCGCCGTCTTGTGGGAGCTCCTCACCGGGTCGCGCCTCTTCCCCGACGCGGCCGACGCCCTCCGCTACCACGCCGAGCAGGAGGAGATCGCCGCCCCGAGCGCGCGCGGCGCCGACGCGGCGTTCGACGTCGTGGTCGAGAAGGCGACGGCGCGCGATCCCCAAGAGCGCTACCAGACCGCGCGCGAGATGGTGGCGGCGATCGAGAAGGTCGTGACCCCGGCCCCGGCGCGTCAGGTGGGCCAGTGGGTGCAGCTCCTCGCCAAAGAAGCGCTCGCCAAGCGCGCGGCGCTGCTCGAGGCGATCCAGGCGGTCGCCCCCGCCGAGCTCCCGCGCCCCGACCTCGCGCGGCCCCCGACCCCCGCGCCCTTCGCCGCGTCCGCTCCTCCGCCCGCGCGCTCGACGAGCGAGACCCCGCCGCCGGTGCCGCAGCCGAGCTCGCCGCCCCCGCCCGGACCATCCGCACCGGGATTGTCGGCGACGGTCGCCGCGCACGGCGCCCACGACGTCGGCGCGCCGCGGCGGGGGCGAGGCTGGCTCGTCCCGGTCGCGCTCGGCGCCTTGGTCCTCCTCGGGGGCGGCGCCGCGGCGGCGCGCTTCGCCCCGCGCCCGTGGGCCGCGGCCGCCCCCCAGCCCACCGCGGTGGACCTCCCCTCGGCGGCCGCCACGCTCGCCGACGTCCCCGCGGCCAGCGCCGCTCCGCCCTCGTCCGCCGCTCCGCCCTCGCCCGCCGCGAGCGTCGCCCAAGTCGCGACCGCGGCGCCGGCGACGAGCGGCGTCGTGCGCGCGTGGGGCCGCGGCCGCCCGCGCACCGGCGCCTCCGCGGCGCCGCGCGCCAGCGCCACCGCCGACGCGCTCGAGATGGACAAGCGGAAGTGACCGCGCGCGCGCGCCTCGTCGGCTGGAGCGTCCTCGCCCTCGCGCTCGCGCCGAGGGCCGCGGCGGCGCAGCCAGCGTCGGACTCGGCCGCCGCGGCCGAGAAGCTC
>JAEUKG010000729.1 GCA_016794325.1 Myxococcales bacterium
GCAGAGCGCCGACGACTTCGCCGCCGCCCTCGCCCCGTTCTCGAGCCGGGCCCGCCTCGCCCGACAGGCCGAGGTCCACGTCGACGTCGACACGGGCGAGGGCGACTCCTCGCGAGAGACGGTGATCGTGCACGCCGACGCGCGCGCGTCGTGGGGCACCGTCCTCGCGGCGCCCCGGCGCGAGACCCCGAGCACGCGGCGGGTGCACGTGCGGCGCGAGGCCGCCGTGACGAAGCGCGAGAGCGGCCCCTTCGCGGCCCGGCGTGCGAGCGTGGCCCCGCGCGAGGCACCGCGCCCGCCCGCGGCCCCGAGCCCCGCGCCGCGCGTCGCCTCGGCGCCGCCGCCGACTCCGGTCCCGGCGACGACTTCGCCGCCCCGCGGGCGCGGCCTCGCCTGGATCGCGGTGGCGCTCACCGTCTTGTTCGCCGGGTCGTTCACCGTCGCCGCCACCGGCGCCGCGACCCAGGTGGAGCGGGCCGTCGCCGGGAGCGCGCGGTGAGCACGGCGCGGAGCGCTCCGACGGCGCGATGGGCGCCGCCGATCGGGCTCGACGCCGCCGACGGCGCGACGGCGCGCGCCCTCGCGCGCGCCACATCCTATCCCTACCTGCCCATTGCGGCGCCGACGTCCGCGCCGGGCGGCTCCGCCGCGGCCCGCGCGCCGACGGCGCGGACCCCGCGCGCCGCGGCCGCGCGCCGGCGGTTCGACTGGCTCGAGCTCGCCGTCGCCGGGATCGCGTGCCTGGTCGCGGTGCTCGGCTTCGCGCTCGGGAGGATCGCGTTCGAGCGGCGGCAGGGCGGCCCGCCCATCGCCCCCGACGTCCGCGCCCGCGGCGCGGGCGCGAGCGCGGTGAACCCTTCTCCTACGGAACCACTGCCGGAGCGCGACCCGCGCGCCCTCGGGGAGCCGACGCCGGCGTCCGCGACCGAGAGCCACGCCGCCGAGACCCGCGCCGTCGAGGAGGCGGGGCCGGAGCGGGACGCGCCGCAGGCTCTCCCGGCGACGGCGAGGCCCCGACCGCGCGCCGAGAGGGCGCCCCGCCCCGACGCGCCGGCCCCCGCCGAACTCGAGACCGACTTTCGCCTGACGGAGACCACCCCATGAGAGCTCGCGCCTTGCTCGTCGCCGCCGCCATCGCGTGGACACCCGCGACCGTCGCCGCGTCCCCCGACCTCGCCGCGCCGGCCTCCGACGGCGGCGACGTGGCGAGGGCGCGAGCCCTGTTCGCCGAAGGGCTCGCGCACGCCCGCGCCGGCGACCACGCGAGGGCGCGCGCGTCGTTCCTCGCCGCCCACGGCCGGGTGCCGAGCGTCGACATCCTGTGGAACCTCGCGATCACCGAGCAGAAGCTCGGCGACGACGTCTCGGCCCTGCGCCGCTTCCGCGAATACGCCGCCCACCCCCAGGCGCGGGCCGACCGGCGGGAGGAGATCGCCAAGGGGATCGGCCCCGCGCTCGAGCGGACGACGGCGACGCTGTCGGTGGACGCCCCGCCGAAGACGACGATCGCGGTCGACGGCGAGGTCCAGCGCTCGCGCGACGTCGTCCTCGCCCCCGGTCTCCACGCCGTCGTCGCCACGAACGGCGACCGCGAGCGCCGCTTCGCCGTCGACCTCGCCGCCGGCGAGAGCCGGTTGGTGTCCGTCGACATGGACGACGCGCGCGCGCCGCGACCTCCGCCGAAGGAGGCGGTCGCGCCGCCGCCGGCGATCCCCCCGCCGCGGCCGATCCCGCCGCCCGCCCCCGCCGCGTCGGGGCCGCGGTGGGCGCCGATCGCCCTCGGCGCGGGGGCGCTGGTCCTCGTCGGCGGAGGCGTCTACGTGACGACCAGGGCGACCGCGGCCGGCGACGAGCGCGAGCGCCTCTGGGGCGAGATGCAGGTGCGCCACTCTCCGTGCGGCAAGACCGACGCGCTCTGCGCGAGCTACGCCGACGCGCGCGACGAAGCGCGACGCCTCGAGGCGGTCGCCATCGGCATGTTCGCGACCGCCGGCGCGCTCGGGGGCGCGGCGGTCATCACCTGGCTCGTGGGATCCAAGACGAGCGTCGCCCCGGCGGTGGGCCGAGGCGAGCTCGGGCTGACGATCGCGGGCGCGCTCTGACGCCGCGCGGGCGGCGGCCTCGTCGCGATCGATCCTCAGGGGAAGAGGGGGCACTCCCCGCCCTTGGCGGGCACCATGCACTTGTTCTGGCAGCCCTCGATGCCGCAGGGGTAGCAGCAGAGGAGCCCAGCCGCGCACTGCGCGGTCGCGTCGCACACCTGGCCGGCGGCGAGGTTCTTCTTGCCCTTGGCGCGCACGAAGAAGCTCTCGCCGACGAGCCGGTCGGGCTGGTGGTTGCCCGCCACCACGAGGTCGACGCCCTCGAAGAGGAGCGCGGTCGCGCGCGCCTTCTCCATCATCGTGCCCGGGGCGGCGGCGAGGTCGATCTCCGACACCAGCTTCGGCTGCGCCGACGAGTTGAGCTTGCGCTCCTTGATGTTCGCGCAGGGCGCCGTCACGCAGCGCACGCCGGAGTCGGACATCTTGTAGAAGACGCCGGTCACGGCGGCGGGCGCCGGGGCGAGCCAAGCCTCGGTGGCGCGGAAGCGCCCGAGCTGACCGAAGCCGCCGTACGTCTTCTTCCCGACGGTCCCACGGAAGACGACGCCGACCTGGGCCACGTCGCCGCCGATCGCGGACAGGGCCTTCTCCTCGGTGGTGTCGTCGAGGCTGGCGGCGCCGAGGTCGAGCTCGGCCACGTAGCAGGCCTCGGCGTATTTGCCGTCGGCGCACTTCGTCGTCGCGTAGTTCACCCGCGACACCCAGTAGCCGCCGCAGAGCGGCGAGACGCATTTGCGGTTGTCGTGCCGCGCGACGAAGTAGGTCGACACGCCGCTCGTCGACAGGTCTTGCGCCTCCTCGCTCGTGGCGTCGGTCTCGTCGGAGACCTCGGTCGCGCAGGCGGCGACGAAGACGAAGGGGAGGAGGGCGAAGGCGGCGCGGATCTTCATGGGTGGCTCTTTCGGGTAGGCACGAACGGTAAGTGCGGCGCCCTCCTTAACCCACAAAGACCCACCAAGCAACCGTTCAGGGCGCCCGGAAAAATCTCTCGTATTCGCAGGCACTTGCGAACGTCATCCGGCGATCGCACCTGGAGTCGGCGGCGAGGGTGAACAACGTGCGCCGAGCCGCGTCTGTCGTAGAGTAGGTGATGATGGAGGTGCACGTCTGATGGTGAAACGCGGGCGCGCCCTCGCGGTCGTCTTCGTGGCCGCGGTCGCTTCGGTGGCCCTCTTGGGGCCACGCGCGGAGGCCAAGCCGGTGCTCATCGGCGGGCCGGGGCCCAAGCCCCGATCGCCTTGCCAGGAGTGCAACACCGACTGCGATCTCAAGCGAGGCAAGTGCGTGCCCCAGTGCGGCGCCGACCGCACCCATCCGACGGACAACCAGAAGCGCTGCGTCCTCGGCTGCTTCGTGACGGCCGACAAGTGCCACAAAGAGTGCAAGAAGACGAAGTGCCGCGAGAAGGACGAGTGAGCCCGACCCGCGAGTGGTGGTAGGATCGGCGCCGTGAAACGGGCCCGGTCCGAGGGCCTGGCGCCTCCGACCTCGCCGTGGTGAACACGTCGCCCGCCCAAGAGAACCAACCCCCCATCGACGCGCGCCCCCCGCACGTCGACGCGGCGAGGGCCTGGGCGAGGACGGTGTTCGGCGCGCCCCGCGCGTTCGACGAGCTCGTCGTCGATCACCGCCAGGCCGACGTCAACGTGATGCGGATCGTCACCGAGGTCGCGCGGCGGGCGATGGTGACCAAGCGCGCGCCGATGCCGCCGGGCTACACCCCGCGCGGCCAGGCCATCGCCCCCACCCAGATCGATCCCTTCACCCTCGACGCGGCGTCGCTGCAGGCCGGCACCGAGCACGCGGAGCGCTGCGGCGGGTGCAACGGCGCCGGCGGCGCGTGCGCGCGCTGCGGGGGATCGGGGGCGGAGCTCGTGTCCCTCACCTTCACCGAGGAGCGGCGCGTCGACATGAAGATCACGCCGAGCGACCGTGTCGCGCTCGCGTATCCGCGCCTCGCCGTCCCCGCCCCGCTCGCCGAGGGCGAGATGAGCGACTTCCGTCCGCTCGGCCACGCCGTCGCGGAGGGCGGGCCCATCCAGCGGGGGCAGCTCCCGATGGACGAGGAGGAGATCCTCAAGGCGCACCGGCCGCGGATCGACCCGCACTCCGAGCGCGTGCTCCGGCAGGAGTACGCCCGCTGGGCGGTGATCTCGCGCACGATGACGTACGAGATGTGCGGCGCGTCGGGCGAGATCGCGCAGTGGGGAGCCCGCTTCGAGCCCGGGGTCGCGGGCCCGGTGCGGCGGCGCCTGCTGTTGTGGGGCGGCTTCGGCCTCGCGTCGTTCGTGGTCGCGACCGGCCTCTGGCTCGCCCTCTCGGTGCGTGTACCCTACATGGCTCAGGCGAACTTCGCGCTCGCGGGCACGCTCGTCGTCGCGGCGATCGGCGCCGCCGGCGCCGTGGGCGGCGTGCTCCGCGCGTGGCGCCCGAGCCGGCTCGGCAAGCTCCGCCTCCTCGACTTCGCGTTCGCGGGGGTGCTCGTGATCGGGATCGGCGGCAGCGGCGCGGTGAAGGTGCTCACCAAGCCCAAGGTCGAAGCGGCCCGCGAGGCGATCCAGCAGGGCAACTACCCGCTCGCCGAGAAGATCATGGCCGCCCTCGTCGCCACCGGCGCGAGCGACGCCGACATCTCCGCCCTCCACGACGACATCGAGTGGGCCGAGGCCCGCAAGACCGAGGGCGACGCCCGCCTCGCGCGCATGGAGGCCATCGCCCAGAAGAACAACGCCCACTCGCCCGACGCCATCGCGGAGGTCCGCGAGATCCACATGGGCAAGGTCAAGCGCCTCCTCGTCGCCAAGGACTCTGCGGGCGCGCACAAGATGATCGACCAGCTCTTCCCCGGCTCGCAGGATCCGGACGTCGTCGAGCTGCGGGCGCGCGCGTTCGACGTCGAGGTCGAGGCCTGCGGCGACGACGCGTGCCGCTACGTCGCGGGGCAGAAGGCGGCCCGCACCGCCGTGACCCCGGCCCGCTCGAGCCGCATCGCCGATCTCCGGTCGAAGCTCATGGGCGCGCTCTACTTCGAGGAGGGCTCGATGGAGACGACGCTGATGAAGCTGCGTCGCCTGCGCGCCGCCGAAGAGAAGGCCAAGGAGATCTCGCCGCTCGTCAAGGACGACCCCGAGCTCCTCGCGCGCATCGCCGCCATCACCCGCAAGACGGGCGAGCTGCGCGAGAGCGCGCACGTCATCGGGGTGAGCCCCGACCTCATCGCCGAGATCTACGGCGGCACGAAGCCGGGGCCCGAGGGCGCGGTGATCGTGGAGCAGAGCGACGTCCACGCGTATTTCCCGGTCGACAAGGCGGGCGTGACCACCGGCATCTACCTCGTCGGCGCGACCCCCGAGGTCCGCAAGGGCGGCCTCGGCGCCCAATACAAGCTCGGGAGCTTCCTGTCGAAGGCCGCGGGCCGCCCGGTGCAGCTGCCGCCGGCGCCGAAGGGCGAGTTCGCGGACGTGCCC
>JAEUKG010000770.1 GCA_016794325.1 Myxococcales bacterium
CATCATGATGATGTCGTGGTCCAACCCGGAAGATGAGCTGTCGCTCGAAAAAATCTCGGCCAAGAGCGAGGCCTACCGGCGCGCCGGCGCGATGATCCGCACGTTCTTCGAGCGCGAGATCGAGGCCGGGCGCATCGCCGCCGCCGATCCCACCGTGCTCGCGCGCGTGTTCATGGGGAGCCTCCACCACTTCGCGATGTCGCAGCTCCTCGTGCTCGCCGACAAGGGCCCCCTCGCGATCCCCCCCGAGGCCTTCGTCCAGGGCCTCGTGGACCTCATCGTCCGCGCCGCGGTGCCGGCGCCCGCTCACCACCGCACCAAGCTCGAGCGCCTCTGATCCGGAGCCCCGATGCCCACGCCTCCCCGTACCCCCCGCCAATTGTTGAGCTTGAGCGCGATAATTACCGCGCTCCTCGCCGCCGGCCCCGCCGCCGCCACCCAGCCGCTCGAGGAGTTCCTCGACCGCGCCAAGAAGGCGAGCTTCGACGGCCGCGACGCCGAGGTCGCCAAGCGGCAGCGCGAGGCCGAGGCCGACGCCTCGCTCGGGCGCCTGCTCCCGTCGATCTCCGCCCGCGGCGTCTACACCCGAAACCAGTACGAGGCGTCCGCTCAGCTCGGGCCGAACAAGCTCACCATCGTCCCTCAGGATCAGCTCGACGCGTTCTTCCAGCTCGACGTGCCGATCATCGACCTCGCGAGCTACTACCGCTACCGCGCCGCCCGCGCGAGCGAGCGCGTGGCCGGCGAGCAGGAGAAGCTGAGCCAGCTCGAGGTCTCGCGCGCCGTCACCCGCGGCTACTACCAGCTCGTCGGCGCGAGCGCGCTCGTCCGCGCCGCGCGCGAGAGCGAGAAGCTCGCCGCCGCCAACCTGAAGACGGTCGACGACCGCCGCGCGGCCGGCGCCGCCACCGAGCTCGATCGCGAGCGCGCGCGCGCCAACGTCGAGCGCGCCAAGCAGGACGTCGCCGACGCCGAGCTCGCGGTCGCGCTCTCTTCGCGCGCGCTCGAGACGCTGAGCGGCCTGTCGCCGACCGAGGCCGCGGCCTTCCCGGAGGACGACCTGCATCCGGAGTCGCCGCTCGACAAATGGCTCGCGCTCGCGGGCGAGACGCCGCAGGAGCGCACCGCCCGCGAGGCCTCGCGCGCGTCCACCCTGAACAAGAAGGCGGCGGTCGCGGCGCTCTTGCCGACGATCTCGGGCTCGGCCCAGGAGCGCCTCACCAACGCCACCGGCTTCGCGGGCAAGGAGTCGATCTACACGCTGCAGCTCCAGCTCTCGTGGCGCCTCGACTACGGCACCCTCGCCACCCCCGCTGCGCAGGCGGTGGCGATCGAGGCGGCCAAGGTGCGCGAGGAGCGCGCCCAGCGGTCCGCCGCCGACGCCGTGTTCGAGGCCTACCGCCGCGTCGAGGCCGGCATCGTCAAGGGGCGCTCGGCCCGGGCCCAGGCGCAGGCCGCCACCCACGCCGCCGAGCTCGCCGCCGATCGCTTCGGCGCGGGCGCGTCCACCCAGCTCGACGTCACGCAGGCCCAGCGCGACGCCTTCCTCGCCGAGGCCGCCCGCATCCAGGCCGACGCCGACCTCGCCTTCGCGCGCGCGCAGCTCCGCATCGCCGCCGGCCGCGCCCCCTCCGACCGGAGAAATCCATGATCCAGCGCACCGTCACCCCCATCGTCTTCGCCCTCGGGCTCGGCGCCTTCGCCGGCGCCTGCAAGCCCAAGGACGCCGGCGCCGACTCCGGGGCCGAGGCGCCCCCGGTCTCCGTCACCACCGCCGAGGTCAAGCTCGCCGAGGTCCCGACCACGCTCCGCCTCACCGGCAGCCTCAAGGGCTTCCGCGAGACCGACCTCGCCGCCAACGCCGCCGGCCGCGTCGTGTCCACCCACGTCGAGCGCGGCGCCGCCATCGCCCAGGGCCAGCTCCTCGCGATGCTCGACGTGCGCGCCGCCGCCCTCACCGCGAGCGAGGCCCAGGCCCAGGCCGAGAGCGTGCGCGCCCAGGAGACGCAGGCGAAGGCCGACTGCGCGCGCTACGACGCCCTCAAGCAGAAGGGCGCGATCACCGACATGGAGTACGAGCGCGTCGCGATCCAGTGCCGCACGATGCCGCTGTCGGTCGAGGCGGCCTCGGCCCGCGCCCGCCTCGCCGCCCAGAACGTGGGCGACGGCGCGATCCGCGCGCCCTTCGCCGGCGTCGTCACCGAGCGCTACGTCGAGGTGGGGCAATTCTTGAGGCAGGACTCACGCGTGGTCACCCTCGTCTCGCTCGATCCGCTGCGCCTCGAGCTCGCGGTCCCCGAGGCCGAGATCGCCCGGGTGAAGGAGGGCGCCGAGGTCACGTTCAAGGTGTCGTCGTTCCCGGAGCAGACGTTCAAGGGCACGGTGAAGTTCGTGTCCGGCGCCCTCCGCGCCCAGACGCGCGACCTCATGGTCGAGGCGCTCGTGCCCAACGCCGACAAGCAGCTCAAGCCGGGCATGTTCGCCGACGTCGAGCTCGTCACCGGCAGCCGCAAGCTCCCCGCCGTCCCCAAGGCGGCGATCGCGACGCGGGACGGCAAGCCCCACGCGTTCTTCGTCGTCGACGGGCGGCTCGAGGAGCGCATCCTCTCGCTCGGCCCCGACTCCGACGGCGCCTCGAGCGTCACCCACGGCGCCGCCGTGGGCGACAAGGTCGCGACGGGCGACGTCAAGTCGCTCGCCAACGGGCAACGCGTGCGCTGAAGGAGTAGACGATGCAGTGGCTCGCTCAGATCTGCGTGCGGCGCCCCGTCTTCGCGACGGTGCTCATGCTCGTCATCGTGGTCCTCGGCCTCGTCGGCTACAGCCGGCTCGGCGTCGACCAGTTCCCCAACGTCGACCTGCCCTTCGTGATCATCACGACCCGCCTCGACGGCGCCTCGCCGGAGGAGGTCGAGACCGACATCACCGACAAGATCGAGGGCGCGGTCAACACCATCGAGGGCGTCGACGAGCTCCGCTCGACCTCGAGCGAGGGCTTCTCGCAGGTCGCGCTCGCCTTCAAGCTCGAGAAGAACGCCGACGTCGCGGCCCAAGAGGTCCGCGACAAGGTGAACAACGTGCTGCGCGACCTGCCGAAGGGCGTCGACCCGCCGATCGTCAGCAAGGTCGACCCGCAGTCGTCGCCGATCATGCTCCTGTCGCTGCGGTCGAAGAAGCCGATCCGCGAGATCACCGAGCTCGGCGACAAGCGGGTGCGCCGGCAGATCGAGAGCATCTCCGGCGTCGGCCAGGTGAGCCTCATCGGCGGCCGGGCGCGGCAGATCCACGTCTGGCTCAACCCGGGGGCGCTGCGCTCGCAGAACCTCACCGCCGTCGACGTCTCGCGCGCGCTCGCGTCGCAGAACCTCACCACCCCCGGCGGCAGCATCGAGACCGGCCCCCAGTCGATCACCCTGAAGATCGAGGGCCGCGTCGAGTCGGTCGACGCGATCGGGCGGATCGTGGTGCGCGAGCAAGGCGGCCACGTGGTGCGCATCGGCGACGTCGCCCGGGTCGAGGACGGCGAGCAGGAGGTGTCGAGCGTCGCGAGCTACGACGGCGAGCGCACCCTCATGCTCTCGGTGCGCAAGCAGTCGGGCACGAACACCGTGGCCGTGGTCGACCAGGTCATGAAGCGCCTCGTGGAGGTGAAGAAGACGCTGCCCCCAGGCGTCGAGCTCGAGGTCGTGCGCGACAACTCGCAGTCGGTGCGCACCGGCCTCGACGCGGTGAAGGAGCACCTCGCGATCGGCGCCGTGCTCGCGGCGCTCGTCGTCATGATGTTCCTCGGCAACTTCCGGAGCACCTTCATCGCCGCGATCTCCATCCCGATTTCGCTGATCGGAACCTTCGCCCTCATGTGGGTGCAGGGCTTCTCGCTCAACATGATGACCCTGCTCGCGCTCGCGCTCGCGGTCGGCATCGTCATCGACGACGCGATCGTCGTCCTCGAGAACATCGTCCGCTACATCGAGGAGAAGAAGCAGAAGCCGTTCCCCTCCGCGGTGCTGGCGACCCGCGAGATCGGCCTCGCCGTCCTCGCGACCACGCTCTCGCTCATGGCGGTGTTCATCCCCGTCGCCTTCGTCGGCGGCATCCCCGGCCGCTTCCTCAAGAACTTCGGCTACACGATGGCGTTCGCGGTGGGCGTGTCGCTCCTCGTGAGCTTCACCCTCACCCCGACCCTGAGCGCGCGCATGCTCAAGGGCGACGTCGACCACGGCAAGCCCGGCTTCCTCCTCCGCGTCGTCGACACGTTCTACCGGCCGATCGAGCGCGTCTACATGGCGATCTTGCGCTTCTCGATGAAGCGGCGGTGGATCGTCGTCCTCGCCTGCGGCCTCACGATGGGCTCGTGCGTGCCGCTCGCCAAGCGCGTGCCCGGCGGCTTCTTGCCCATCGACGACCAGGCGCAATACGAGGTGAGCCTGCGCGCGCCCGAGGGCACGAGCGTCGAGGAGACGGCGCTCGTCGCCGAGCGCGTGGCCCAGGACGTCCGCAAGCTCCCGGGCGTGGCGCACACCGTGGTCACGGTCGCCGGCGGCGACCAGCAGGTGCAGAACCTCGCGAGCGTGTACGTCGCGCTCGTCGACCCCGGCAAGCGCAAGCATACCCAGCAAGAGCTCCAGCAGATGACGCGCACCCAGATCCTCGCCAAGCTCCCCAAGGAGCTGCGGGTGAGCGTGGGCGACGTCGCCGCGTTCTCGACCGGCGCCTCGAGCGCCAACGTGCAGTACGTGCTCGCCGGCCCCGACCTCGCCAAGCTCGAGGAGATCACGGCGAAGATGGAGCCGCTCATCAAGCAGCACCCGGCGGTGGTCGACTACGACACGAACCTCATCGTCGGCAAGCCCGAGCTCCGGGTGGCGATCGACCGCGATCGCGCGGCCGACCTCGGGGTCAACGTCGCCGACGTCGCCGACACGCTGCGCATGTTCGTCGCCGGCATCAAGGGCTCGACCTTCGCCGAGCAAGGCGAGGAGTACGACGTGCGCATCCGCGCCGACCAGTCGTACCGCAAGAGCAAGGAGTCCTTGGGCCTGATGACGGTGCCGTCGCGGAAGTTCGGCACGGTGCCCCTGTCGTCGGTGGTGAAGGCCACCGAGGGCACGGGCCCGTCGCAGGTCAACCGGCTCGGGCGCCAGCGCCAGGTCACCTTCATGTCCAACGTGGCCCCCGGCCGCGGCGAGAGCGAGGTCGTGAACGTGATGAAGGAGGCGTTCGCCAAGTCGGGCGCCCCCGCCGAGTACCGGCTCGTGCCGACCGGCCGCTCGAAGACGTCGTCCGAGCTCGCGATGGGCTTCGCCCTCGCCTTCGGCCTCGCCTTCGTCTTCATGTACCTCATCCTCGCGGCGCAGTTCGAGTCGTGGCTCTACCCGGTCATCATCCTGATCTCGCTGCCGCTCACGGTGCCGTTCGCGCTGCTGTCGCTGCTCATCTTCAACCAGGGGCTCAACCTGATGTCGGCCCTCGGCATCCTCGTCCTCTTCGGGGTGGTGAAGAAGAACTCGATCTTGCAGATCGACCACACGAACCACCTGCGCAAGCTCGGGCGGCCGCGCCTCGAGGCCATCCTCGAGGGCAACCGCGACCGCCTCCGGCCCATCCTCATGACCACGGTCGCGTTCGTCGCCGGCATGATCCCGCTCGCGCTCTCGCGCGGCGTCGGGTCCGGCAACAACCGCAACATCTCCGGCATCGTCATCGGCGGGCAGACGTTCTCGCTGCTCCTCACCCTGCTCGCGGTGCCGGTCGCGTATTCGCTCTTCGACGATCTCCGCGTCTTCGTCGGCCGCGTCTTCTCGAAGAAGACGCCGGTCGACCGCGGCGAGAAGGAGCTCACCGCCCTCATCGGCGACGAAGAGGCGCCCACCTCGCAGTCGGCGAGCGCCCCCGCGGAGTGACGCGCGCGTTCACATCGGCGGCAGCTTGCGCACGTCGAACACGTTCTCGACGCGCGTGATGAGGCCGCCGGAGAGCCAGAGGTGGTCGCACAGCGCCTGCGGCTCGGCGGCGGGCTTCAGCTTGAAGAAGGTGAGCGCGAGGACGCGCGCCCCGGGCTCGACCTCCGCGACCGCCTCGACGCGGATCCAGTCGATCGCCGCGCGGATGAAGGTCTCCATCTCCCGGGCGACGGTCTCGCGGCCGCGCGCCTTGAGCACCAGGCCGTCGAAGCGAACGTCTTCGGCGAAGAACGTCGCCGCCTTCGAGAAGTCCTTGTTCGCCTGCGCCTCGAGGTAGGCCTTCACCGCGCGCATCGCCTCGCCGTCGCCGAGCGTCATCCCGTCGAACAAACCCATCGTCGCCTCCGTTTTCTCGGTTGCGGACCTCACGTGGCCCGGACACCATGGACGACGTGAGCCCGACGAATCCGCCAACTGCCCGGAACGACGACGGAATCGCCTCCGCCGCCGGCGACGCCCGGCGCCTCGAGTTCGACGCCGTCGTCGGCCCTCACGCCCCGGTCGCGCGGAAGGTGGCGCTGCGCCTGCTCGGCAGCCCGGCCGACGCCGACGACGTCGCGCAGGAGTCGCTGGTCACCGCGTTCGAGCGCCTCGCGGACCTGCGCGACCGCGGGAGCGCTCGCGCGTGGCTCGCGGCGATCGCGACCAAGAAGAGCCTCGACCTCCTTCGCGCGCGGCGGCGCTGGCCGCGCGACGCGCAGGAGCGCGGCGAGGTCGCGTTCCTCGCGTCGGAGGCGGCGATGGGGGAGCTCGGCGCGGCGCTGTCGGCCGAGTCGCTCCGCTACGAGTACCGCGAGCACGTCGCCTACTGCTTCACCTGCGTCGGTCGCTCGCTCGACCCGGAGGAGAGCGCGGCCCTCGTGTTGACCGAGGTGGTGGGCCTCACGAGCCTCGAGGCGGCGGCGGCGATCGGCGTGAACGAGGCCACGCTCCGCCATCGGCTCGCGGCCGCGCGCGCCACGATGGCGAGCACGTTCGAGGGGCTGTGCGCGCTCGTGGGCAAAGGCGGCGTCTGCTACCAGTGCGCCAAGCTGCGGGATCTCGCGCCCGAAGGGCGCCGCGGGCCCGAGGTCGCGCCCATCGCGCCCGGCGAGGCGCCGCCGGACGAGAAGCTCCGCCGGCGCCTCGCGATCGTGCGCGACGCGGACCTCGAGGGGAGCGCCGTCCACGCGGTGCTCCAGCGCTTCATGAGCGAGCTCTTCGGCTGATCAGAACTTGTAGTTCATGCCGACGCCGAAGACGTTGGCGCTGACCGCGTACGTGCCGCCGTTGATCGCCTCGGTCTTGGTCGGGTTGCCCTTCACCGGGTTGATGCGGGGCACCTTGGCCTCCTCAGGCGGCACGATCGCGTCGCTCGAGATGACGCGGGCGTAGAGGGCGTCGAGCCGGAGCTTGTTCGAGACGAGGTAGAGCGACCCGCCGATCGAGACGGTGAACTTGTCGGTGTCGAGCGCGAACGGCGACACGTACGCGGTGGGCACCGCCGACTGCGAGTAGTTGAAGCCCGCGCGGGTGTCGACGCGGTAGGAGCCGATCTTGTAAGCGAGCTCGCCGCCGAGGCCGAAGAGGTTCGCGTCCTGGAAGCCGCGCGGGATCGAGATCGGCGCGACGCCGAAAGGGCTCGGGAAGCCGGTGATGCCGTAGAGCTTCACGTTCTCGGAGCGGATGTCGACGGTGTCGTGCAGGCTCCAGAACTCGCGGCCGTACGAGGCCTCGACGCGGAGGTTCACGTCCGGGGTGAACGGGTGGCGGTACTCGACGCCGGCGCCGATGGTCGCCGGCAAGCGGAAGCGCACCCGCGCCTCGTCGCCGTCCTGGTACGCCTTGTCGAACGGAGCCGCGGTGGGCAGGCGCACCGAGACCTTGGCGGGCGCGTCGATGATGAAGGGGAGCTGGCCGACGAGCCCGATGCGCACGCGCTCGTGGGGCACGAACGTCATGCCGAGGTTGCCGCTGGGCGTGAAGATCGGACCGACCTTGAGCTGGCTCAGCGAGTCGTACTGCGGATCTTCGGGGGCGCCGATGAGGCGGTCGGGCGGGTTGGCGCTGAAGACGACGGTGGACTGGAAGGTGCCGGTGAGGAGCTGCACGCCCGCGCCCACGCGGAACCACTCCACCGGCTTGTAGGCGAAGAAGCCTCCGGCGATGACGAGCGCCGAGCCGTCGAGCGACACGAGCGCGTAGCGCGAGGGCGACGGCTGGCCGCCCACCTCGAGCGGGTAGCTCTGGATCGCGGTGTAGGGCGCGACGATGCCGAAGGCGGCCGTGTACTGCTTCTTGTCGCCGAACTGGTAGGAGCCGCCGATGGTGGGGATGGGGACGACCTTCGTCGTGCCCTCCACCGTCGGGTAGTCGTAGTTGTAGAGCGTGCCCGCGCGATCGGCGACCTGGGTGCGCCGCGTGAAGTCGCTCTTGAAGTTGAGCCACGCGAGATCGACGAGCACGCTCGAGCCAGCGTCGGCGAGGCCGGCGGGGTTGTACCAGATGGCCCCGATGTCGTCGGCGCCGGCGACGAACGCGCCGCCGCGACCGAGCGGTCGCACGCCGCGCTGGGTGTAGTAGAGCCCGCTCGCTCCGGCGTCACCGGCGGCGGCCACGAGGAGCGTGCATACTGCAAGCGAAAGGAGCCGCCTCGGCATGAGAGTGCGATTGTCTCTCACCCGCGCGGTGGGGTCATCCTCCGCGAGCACGCCGCCTCCAACGGCGAGAAACCATTGCAGTTTTTGCGGCGCTGGCCGCCTCGGCGCGGTCGGCGCCACAAAACGCGGAGGCCCCCGCGGCGTCGCCGCGGAGGCCTCGTCGAGGACCTCGCTCCGAGCTCAGTAGCCGGCGGGGAGGACCGCGTCCCACCACGGCGTGACGTCACGCGGGCAGTTCGTCGGATCGCTCGTGCCGTTCTTCTCCGCGCACTCCTTGATGGGGCCCTGCATGTAGGCGTTCATCAGCTCGTGGTAGCCGGGGATCGCCGCCTCCGACCAGCGGTCGGGGCGGATGCCGCCCCACGAGTTCTTGGTGCGGAAGAAGACGACCTTGGTGTCGTTCGAGAGCGCCTTCTGCATCGCGTCGGGCGTCGCCTGCTCGCCGGCCTTGAGGAGGCCGAGGCCGGGGACCTCCGCCTGGTAGTCGTGGAGCACGGTCATGTGGCCGCCCTGGCGGCCCGGGCCGCGGCGCTTCAGCTCGTCGAGCGAGAACTCCGCCTTGCTGGTGAGGGCGTTGAAGTCGACCTTCCACGAGATGATGACCGGGAAGCCGTCGTGGAGCGCCTTCTGGACGCGGACCTCGAACGCGCGGCGGCCGGCGGCGTCGTACGGGTAGTCGGCCTCCTGCCACGCGAACTTGCCCTCGCGGCGCCACCAGCTGCCGGCGCCGAGCGCGTCCTGCAGCGTGCCCTTGCCGATCTGGCCAGTGGTCGGGTCCTTCATGCGCGCCGGGATGTCCTTGGCGCGGAGGATGCCGCCGTAGGGCTTGCGCGACTTGTACGAGCGGTCGAGGGTGCGGGTGACGCCCTCGCCGAAGGTCTTGTTGAGGGCCTCGACCATCTCGGGCCGGAGGTTGAACGCCTTGTCGAGCGCGGCGCGGACCTTCTTGCGGTCGCGGCGGACGGCGGGGTCGGCGAGCTCGCCGCTCTTGAGCGACGCGTTGATCGTCGAGAGCGCGCTCGACTGGGTCGAGCTCATCTCGGCCTCGGCCTCCGACGGGATGAAGGTCGCCTCGGGGATCATGCCGTAGCGGTCGATGAGGCCGGCCGCGGTGCTGTACGAGCCGCCGGTCGAGAGCTCGCCGCTCACGCTGCCGTTCACGATCTGATCGAACCAGTGCCAGTACGTCATGTACGTCTCGGACAGGTTCATCTCCTGGCCAGTCGCGCCCTTGTTGAGCGCCTCGGCCCACGAGTGCATCGCGTAGATCCAGCAGTTGCCGATCGACTGGCGCTTCACCTTCGCCTGGTTCACCTGCGTGATGTCGTCGGTGGACGCGCCCTCCTCCTCTTCTTCCGAAGAGCCGGTCGAGTCAGCGGCGCACCCCACCGCGGTGGTGGAGAGGGCGAGCATGGAGGCGATGGCGAGCCAGCGGGACTTCTTGAGGAGTTCGAGCGACATGGTGCTCCTTGCTGTTGCGAAAGGTGTGCCGATGTAGGCAAAGCTTAAACGCTGGAAATCTTTAGCGGTGACGGGAGAGGTGGGGTGGAGCCCTTCGCTGCCTGGGGGAAGAGTGATCCATCAGCGCACAATGTAGGATGTTGCGGCCCAGCCTTCGGGATACATGACCCTTGTGGACCGGGGGCAACAGGCGCCACCGAAGCACAACGGTTTCGGCGGGTTGCGCCGAGCATGCCCCATGCTACACGCGCGGCGCCATGCGCTCCCAGCGTTTTCTTCCAGTCACGCTCTCGCTCCTCCTCATCGTCCCGGCGGTCTCCCTGGTGGCCAGCGCGTGCAGCGGCGCCAAGTCGAGCCCCATCGTGTCGCCGGACGCCGACGGCGGCAGCTCGGGTAACCCGTTCGGGATGGATGACGACGCCGGCTCGTCGGGCTCGTCGGGCTCGTCGGGCTCCTCCGGCGCCTCGAGCGGCGCTCCGTTCGACGCGGGCGCTCCGTGCAAGAACGACGAGGAGTGCCCCACCGGCCTCTGCAACTGGAAGCTCAAACGCTGCGCGACGGCGGCGCCGAACGGCGTGCCTTGCTCGCGCGACGAGGAGTGCACGAGCGGGCTCTGCAACTGGAAGCTGAACCAGTGCGCCGCGAAGGGCGATCTCGGCGCCGTCTGCTCGCGCGACGAGGAGTGCACGGGCGGCCTCTGCAACTGGAAGCTGAACCAGTGCGCCGCGAAGGGCGCGCTGGGGGCGGCGTGCTCGCGCGACGAGGAGTGCGCGGGGGCGCTCTGCAACTGGAAGCTGAACCAGTGCGCGAAGCTCGGGGCCGCGGGTGAGCCGTGCTCTCGCGGCGAAGAGTGCGCCTCCAGTCAGTGCGACTCGGCGGTCAAGAAGTGCAAGTGAGGCGCGGCTCGAATGGGTTCGAGCCCTGGCGGGTCGTCGTCGTCGTCGTCGCGGCGAGCGGCGCCAGCGAGAGGGGCCCATCACCTCCACGCGCGACGCGCTCGCATCGCGCATCGCCCTCGTGCGCGCGGCGGGCGGTGGCCTTCGATGGCAAGGCGGTCGTCCCACCGCGCAGCGCCCCCACTATCGACGATCGGGCCCTACCGAGCCTAGGGCGTGTCCCTGAACGCCGGCTCTCCTCTCGCCCGTGCCCGTGCCCGTGCCCGTGCCCGTGCCCGAGGGAGGCAACAGGGTGCGCAAAGCGGGCGATGGGGAGTGGATGCAGGCGCTCGACCACGAACGACTGGA
>JAEUKG010000771.1 GCA_016794325.1 Myxococcales bacterium
CGGCAAGGAGCTCGTGGCCCAGGCGATCCACGCCGCGTCCAAGCGCGGGCGCAGGCCGATGGTCGCCCGCAACGCGGCCACGATCCCCGCGGGGATCGTCGACGCCGAGCTCTTCGGCAACGTCGCCAACTATCCGAACCCAGGCACCCCGGAGCGGCGGGGCCTCGTGGGCGAGTCGGACGGGAGCACCCTCTTCCTCGACGAGATCGGCGAGCTCGCCGAGGATTTGCAGGTGCGGCTGCTCCGCGTGCTCGACGAGCGAGGCGAATACCAGCGCCTCGGCGAGGCGCGCCCGCGGTCCTCGGATCTGCGGCTGATCGGCGCGACGAACCGCCCGCTGGCGGCGCTCAAGCACGACGTCGCGGCGCGCTTCCGGCTGCGGCTGCGGGTGCCGGGGCTCGAGGAGCGCCGCGAGGACGTCCCGCTCATCGCCCGCCAGCTCCTCCAGCGGATCGCGACGAACGACGCCGACATCCGGCGCCGCTTCTTCGAAGACGACGACGCCGCCCGGCCGCGGGTCTCGGCCTCGCTGATGCGCGCGCTCGTACGCCATCGCTACCGGACGCACTGCCGGGAGCTCGACGCCATCTTGTGGCACTCGATCGCGACGAGCCCCGAGGACGTCCTCGATCTCACCGCGGAGGTCGAGGAGGATCTGGCGCTCGCTGCCCCCGCGGCGGGCTCGCACCGGCGCCCGGGCGAGGTGACCGCGGACGAGGTCCGCGCGGCCCTCGAGCGCGCCGGCGGCGTGCAGGAGAAGGCGTGGCGCGACCTCGGGCTCGCGAACCGCTACGTGCTGAAGCGCCTCATCGCCAAGCTCGGGCTCTGATCCGCGCCCGAGCGGCGGCGATCAGAGGCTGCCCATGTACGCGATGGTGGGTCGGCCGCTCTCCTTCGGGAAGAAGACGCGCACCGGCGCGGGCGTCCCGCTCTTGCGCTCGAGGAAGTAGTCGACGACGGTGCCGGCCTCGCTCGCGCCCGGCGGGCCGACGGCGGTGATCGCCGTCTGCGACGTCCGCACGACGCGCACGGGCCGACCGTAGGCGCCGACGTTGGAGCGCGCCTTCTTGAAGCTGAAGCGCTTCACGTCGGCGGCGAGGTCGTCGCCGGAGGCGCTGCGCAGGCTCGGGTGCACGAACGGCAGCGTCGCCCGCGCGCTCTGCTCCGCGTCGGGCAGCGCGAGCGCGGCGACGAACGGCTCGATGAGCTCCGCGCGCACCTTCTCGGCCGCGGCGTCGGGCGGAGCCGCGGGCGCCGCGGGGCTGGCCGCCGGGGCGAGCGCGAGGGCGAGCGCCCCCGCGGCGACGATCCGGCGCATCATTTCCGCTGGAAGGTGAGCTTGTAGTCGAACGCGTTCGTCCCGCGCGCGTCGACCTTCACCACCCCCAGCATCCCCATGCCCTTGTCGACCACCACCGACTTCTTGGTGCCCGGCTTGTCGTCTTTGTCGAACGCGAGCGTCTTCTGCGGCGAGCAGCTCTTGCCGTCGCTCCACGCGACCGACACGTCCGCGGCGCCGCCACCTTGTTTCGTGACCACGAGCTCCCACTTGTCGCCGTCGAGCGGCGCCTGGGAGACGAAGAGCCGGGCGCCGCCCGCGATCACCTTGCCGTCGTTGAGCGAGCCGTCGGAGAGGAGCGGGCGCGGGCCGATGGTGGCCCACGAGCCCTGCGACTGCTCGTTCCAGAACGCGATCATCTCGCGGACGAGCTCCTCCTTCTTCTGGTTGTTGGCGAGGCACTCCTCGGAGGACTTGCACGCCTTGGCCTTGATGCGCTCGCCCCAGCGGCCCCAGATCGCGTCGAGCACCTTCGCCCCCGAGTTGCACGCCGACTGGGCGTCCGCCGACGCCGGGACGAGCCCGATCCCCAAGCCCAAGGCGGCCACGACTCCCAAGCGCTTCACGGTTTTCATCACCCGCACCTCCGGGCCCCTCCCAGCGCAAGGGTCGTGCCCGTGGGGGTGGGCCGCCAAGTGCGCGAACCGGGGGTGGCCCCGGGCTGGGCGGGCATGTGCGCCCAATGGGCGCCCGCCCATCGCCCAGCCGGCCGGCGCCGGGACCGAGCCGCGCCGGGGCGGGGAGCCGGGCGGCCCGCTCGTTGCACTGCGGTCGCCCCTCACCCGGAGGAACGCATGCGCAAGCTCACCATCGTGATCGGCCTCACCCTCGCCCTCGCCGCCTGCGGCAAGAAGGGCGGGGTCACGCAGACCACGAGCGCCACGTCGTCGACCGCCCCCGCGGCCGAGGCCAAGCTCGACGCCGCCCTCGTCGATCGGGCCAAGGCCCACGCCGCGGGGTGCACCGTCGTCGTCGAGTCGGGCCAGGCCTACCAGTGCGGGGCCGGGGTCGCCGACGCGACGAGCGCCCTCGTCCGCGAGAAGAAGCCGGCGGACATGGCGCGGACGCTGGCCACGCTGTCGCGGAGCAAGGACGACCCCAAGGTCGCGGCCGCCGCCGCCGCCATCCTCGCCGACCAGTGGGACTATCTCTCCGAGGATACCAAACGCGCGAACGCGACCCCGGCCGCGCTCGAGGCCCTCGTCGGCGCCTACGCGGAGAGCCCCGGCCCCCGCGCCTCGCGGCTGGCCAAGCCCCTCGCGCACGTGGCGACGCTCGCGAAGTCGGGCGACAAGGCGGTCGCCGCCATCCAGGCGCACTCGGTCAAGGCGGCGCGCGACGAGGGCTACCGGAACCTCCTCACCTTCGGTCGCCTCGACCTCTTCCCCGCCGTCAAGGCGGCGGGCGCGAGCAAGGAGCACGCGCGGGCCGCCCTCGAGGCGGTGCGGGTGATGTACAAGCCGACCGACGCCGAGAAGGCCGCGGTGTGCCCTTGGGCCCAGGGCTTCCTCGGCGACGGCGACGGCGAGGTCGCCGCGGCCGCGGGCTACGACATGGTCTACTGCCGCGGGGCGTACGTCGACGCGCTGCTCACCGAAGCGACGAAGCGCCTCGACGGCGGCCAGTACAAGAACCCGTTCGCGATGGTGATGCGGGAGCCGTGCTTCGAGATGGCGGGCAAGCTCACGCCCTCGGCGGCGGACGTCGCCCAGTGCGACAAGGTCTACGCGTTCCTCGAGCGCGCCGCGAACGACCCCAAGGTCGACGACGCCACCCGGGGGCTCGCGCTGTGGAACATCTACTACCAGCGGCGCGACGACAAGACGCTGAAGCTGATGCGGCGCTACGAGAACAACGCCAACAAGGAGGTCTCGAAGCGCGCCAAGGAGGCGATCAAGTCGCTCAACGAGACCTACAAGCTGAAGGGCTAGGGCGTGTCCCTGAACGCCGGCTCTCCTCTCGCCCGTGCCCGTGCCCGTGCCCGTGCCCGTGCCCGAGGGAGGCAACAGGGTGCGCAAAGCGGGCGATGGGGAGTGGATGCAGGCGCTCGACCACGAACGACTGGA
>JAEUKG010000797.1 GCA_016794325.1 Myxococcales bacterium
CGCCGCGGTCACGGGTCCGAGAGACAGCTGGGCGCGCGCCGTCGTCCCGCTGGTCCCCGCCCTCGCCGGGCTGCTCGTCGGTTGGTCCTGGGCGCAGTTCGTCCACCACTGCGTCTACGTCGGCGCTCGGGGGGTCGTGGAGTACACGTGCAGCGGCAGCCGCTCCGCAGTCGGCGTGTCCCGCTCGGCCATGTTCGCCGACGCCACGGCCCTCTACACGAGCGCGACGCGTGTTTACAAAGACGGGAAGTACGCCGGTACGCGCTTCTCGTTCGAGCTCGAGCAGGCTGGGGGCGCGCCGACGCTTCGGCTCTTCGGCTTGCACGACGACCTGAACCCCGCCACGCTCTCGCGCTCCGCGCGGCTTCGGCAGCGCGACTGGTACGTCGGCGTCGCCCTGGAGGCCGCGTTCATCGAGTACTTCCTCCCCAGGATGATCCAGGTCGTGGAGTCGGGAGACCGCGTGACGTTTCCGGTATCGAGTGGCGCCGGCGCGATCGAGTCGGTCGCGATCCGCGCAGGCGCCTTGGAGCTGACGACGAGCCGGGGGACCCTCACCCTCACGCGCGCGGAGCTGCCGAAGGTGTCGATGGTGGACGGTCGCCTGACCTTCGGGCGCTCCGACGATCTCGGCCTCGTGTACTCCGACATCGCCAACGGAAAGCTCTTCCTCCTGCTTTTGGAGAGGTTCGTCCTCGGCGTCGAGTGACGTCCCCGACGTGCTCACCAGTCGTCGCGCTTCCTCTCCCAGTCGCGGATCTGCTTCAGCTCCTTGCCCCCCGCGTACCAGTACACCGGCCCCGCGACTGCGCCCGCGAATCCAGCGAAGAGCACGAGCACGAGCCGCCCGAGCGGCTGCAGGAAGGGCAGCGCGTTCATGACCTTGAGCTCGAAGGCGACGAGCGGCACGAAGACGAGCATGAACGCGACGAACCCGTAGGCCGTCGCGGCGACGCGGTGCCACGCCTTGGTGCGCTCGCGCTCGCGGCCAGCGCGCTGGTGGGCTTCGAGCTCCTCCTTGGGGTCCACTGCCTCAGGAGACCACCGTCCGCCGCTCCGTCAAGCCTGGGCGGGGATTGCTGCAGGCGCGCGCAATACCTCCTTATTTCATGAACTTACGGGAGAACGGGCGAGCCGTGTCAGGGTCGGGCGCCGAGCGCATCTCGAGGGTATCGCCGACGCCGGCGCGCCGGCCGCTTCCACCAACTCCTTCGAGGCTCTGACCACCATGAACCGCTCGTTCCTCAAGATCGCCCTCGTCTCCGCCACGCTCCTCTCCGCCACCCTCGGCGCGAACGTGGCCCTCGCCGCGTGCCCCTCCGGCACCTTCGCGTGCGGCGCCGACTACTGCGCTCCGGTCGGGCGCGTGTGCTGCGCGGGCGTCGGCCGGCCCGACATCTCGTGCCCCGCGGGCTCGAGCTGCAACGCCAACGGCAGCTGCACGACCTCGGGAGGCGGCTCGTCGTCGGGCGGCTCGTCGTCGGGCGGCGGCGGCACCTGCCCCTCCGGCACCGAGTCCTGCGGGAGCAAGTGCATCCCCGCCGGCGCGACCTGCTGCTCCGCGGCGGGCTATTCCGGTAGTTATTGCCCCCAGGGGTACTACTGCAAGACCGACGGCACCTGCGCGTCGCAGAGCGGGAGCTCCTCGGGCGGCGGCTCGTCGAGCGGCTCGTACGGCGGCTCGAGCGGCTCGTACGGTGGCGGCAGCGTGAAGAAGTGCGCGCCCACCACCGTCGGCGCCGGCTGCGGCACGGTGCAGGCCTGCTGCGAGTCGCGCGGCAGCGCCGTGGACTGCTGGTACGAGGCCGACGGCCGCCGCTTCGACTGCGACGGCACCTGCTCCACCGCCGACGCCCAGCGCGTGGTCGACTATTGCTCTGACG
>JAEUKG010000813.1 GCA_016794325.1 Myxococcales bacterium
CGGCGTCGCCGCAGTCCTCCGCGACTTCGCCCTCGAGTCCTCGATCGCCGAGATCCAGAGCTGGGCCGACGCTCCCGCCGCCATCGCCGTCGGCGACCGCGTCTACACGAGCTCCGCCGACCGCGCCGATGGCGAGGGCAACCCCACCCCGCTCCACGATCCGAACGCTGAGCCCCGCTACTACCTCGAGTGCATCGCCGCCGGGAACAAGTCGGCCACCGAGCCCCGAAACCCCGGCCCCCTCAACGCCCTGGACGCCCTGCCGCCGGAGCGCGGCATCGGGCGCGACGTGACCGAGGTGGGCGGCCCCACTTGGCGCTGCCGCATCCACGCCGGCGTCTACGCCAAGGTGAAGTGCTTCGTCGAGCGTGTCCGCGTGCAGGCGTTCACCAACGTCGGCATCATCGTCCAGGCCGACCGCGAGGCCGTCTATCCCGCTGGGCCTAGCATCGCCAACGGCGGCGGCGCCAGCCAGTGCACCGTGAGCCAGTGCGGCGTCGGCGTCCTCGCCCTCGGCCCCGACTCCAACAACTGCGTCTTCAGCGAGGTCGCCGCCGTCGACAGCGGCTACGCCCTCTACGGCACCGACCCCGACGCCCCCGCGGAGGACGCGCTCCAGGGCGCCGTCGGCCTCTGGGACGAGGCCCAGGCCGGCGCGCGCTGGATCTTCTGCCTCGCCGAGGCGACCCACAACGGCCGCAGCGTCTACGTCCGCTCGCTCGCCTTTTCGCACGGCTCGATGATCGTCGGGCTCCACGAGGAGGGCGCCGGCCTCGCGATGCACGTCGCCGCGGGCACCTACATGGGCGGCATCACCTCGGCTCGCTTCACCCCGCTCAGCGGAGCCACGGTGTTCCTGCAGGGCCACATGAAGAACTTCTACATGCAGGACACACCGACCGCCCTGCCCGGGGTCACCACCAACCTGCAGCTCCCCGGCGACCACGACACCTCCTCGCCGAACGACGGCGTCCTCGCCGGCGGCACCAGCGACACGGTCGGCCGCTGGAACCTCCACTACGGCGCGAACCTCCTGCCGCACTACTGGGGCCTCCGGTTCAAGCAGGAGTCGTGCTTCTTCGCCTTCACCGTCGACGGCGCCGACAGCGGCGCCGGTGAGCTCAACGGCCCCTCCCTCCTCTGGCTGCCGCGGGGCGCCTTCCGCGGCACCGCCGGCGGATATCCCGATTGGTATGAGTTCGTCGACGAGGGCGAGGTCACCTCCACCTACGTCCGCGGGCGCAAGCGCGAGCCCGGCGACCGCTACCGCACCACCACCCCCGTCACCTCCCTCGGCTCCCCCGCCGAGCGCGTCGTCCTCAGCGAAGGCTACGACGCCCTCCCCAACTATCCCGGTGGGGCCGGCGGCGACGTCGTCGCCATCCCCGGCGACGGCGTCAACTCCTGGTCTTGGCGCTCCACCCAGCCCGGCCAGAAGCACAAGGTCTTCCGCGCCAAGGTCGGCGGCGCTCCCGGCGGCGGCGGCGAGCCCGACGTCAGCGGCGCCGTCGTTCCCGGCGACGTCGTCAATGATGGCCCCGTGGTCCAGTGGGAGTACGTCGGCGACGCGCCCACCTTCGGCAGCCTCGTCCTCGGCGTCACGGTCTCCGGAACCGATCCCGACGGCCTCTCCGTCAACCTCACCGACGACGTCGAGCGTGAGCTCTCTTTCGCCGACGGCAGGGCCTACTCCCTTCGCATCTCCGTCCTCGGGCGCGACCGCGGCGCCCCCGCCGTCGTAGGCCGCCACGTCTACGAGCTCCTCGTCTCGGCCAACGGCGCCCTCACCATCGTCGACCCCGCGCCGCCGCCGGGTCCCCTGGTCGGCGCCGGCACCCTCCCCGCCGGCTGGGCCATCGCCCTCGGCACCGTCGGCCTCGCCCTCCGCATCTCTTGCACCGGCGCTGTCGGCGCCGTCGTCGACTTCACCGCCCGCGTCGAGGTCACCCCCCTCGCCGCCCTCGCTTGAGTCTCGGCCGTTCACTATCGAGAGTGAGCGACCCGACGCGCTTTGCGGTGCGGGAAGCGTGACGGCGACGCGAAGGGAGCAGAGCGGAGGGCGACCGTAGCCGTCAACGTCAACGTACGTCAACGTCAGCGCTCACGACGACGTCAACGACGTCGTCCTTCGCCTACGTCTAGCGGAACGTGGGGTAGGACGCGTCGGAGTACGTGACCTCCCAACCCTCGTCGAGGGCGTGCCGGACGTTTTGCGCTCCGCTGCCGACGGGGACGTCCAGGCGGTGCGACTGCCCCTTCGCGTCGCTCGCGCTGTTCATCGGGTTCACGAAGCCGAGGGACGCGCAGCGGGCGACCCCGGGGCCCGACGCCTCGCCGGCCTGGAAGGCCTCGCCGGGAGGACAGTGATACCGCGGGCTGTTGACGCTGCAGGTCTTGAGCCGCTTGTTCACGCACGTTCCGCGGTCGTCGTCGCTCTTGCACGCGCCCGCGACGAGGCACACGACCGACAGCAGCGCGACGACCACGGCTCGCTTCGACATGGGAGCACTCTATCAAGCTTCGCCCGAGCCGCGGAATCCCCGTCGCCGCGCGGGACATTCGTCGTAAACTGGCGGCTCGAGCACGCCCTTGCCGGTCTCCACCGCCCTCGCCAAAGATCCCGCCGTCACCGGCCCGCTCGGGGGCCTCGCGCTCTCGTCCGTGCGCGCGGCGTCGCCGATGATGATCGTGCGCGCGATCCGGTGGTACCGCGACCTCGCGCGCCTCGGCTTGCACCTGCCGTTCTTCATGGTGCACGACTTCGGCCTGCTCTACGCCGCCCCCAAGGAGCAGCTCGAGATCGGCCCGCGGCCGGGCCAAGAGGCGCTCCTCGCACGCACCCCGCGCGCCGTCGATCTCGCGACCGTCCACCGCCAGATCGTGGCGGAGGTGTCGCAGAGCGAGGCGAGCACCCGCGCCCGCACGATGAGGCTGTCGGACGACCTCGTCGTCGTCATCCTCGCCCGCGTGCTCGGCTCGCTGGTGCAGCGCGCGCAGAGCAAGCCGCCCTACCCCGCGAGCATCCCCCTCGATCCCGAGATGGTGCGCGACCTCGATCCGCAGCTCCCCCAGCTCTACGCGTCGATGCAGCGGTCGTGGGAGCTCAACGCGCTCGACGCGCTCGGGCGCGCGCGCCTGCACGTCCTCACCCTCGCCGACGCGCTCGACCTCGACACGCTGCGCCTGCTCGGCATGCTCGGCCCCGAGTCCACCGCCGCCGGCGCGCTCGCACACGTCGACCTCCTCGCCGCGCTGTCGAGCCCGGCCGCCAACGACATCGTCAACTTCTCGCTCGAGCTCTTGCCGAGCGTCCTCGAGACCCACCGCCAGAAGTCCACCGGCACCCACGCGGTGCACGGCTACGCGGGCATGGGCACCAAGGGCTCCCTCGACTCGCTCGTGCTCACCGAGCTCGCCTGGGATCCCGACGAGTTCGCCCGGCGCATGATCGAGAACGAGATGCTCTTCTACACCCGCGAGCAAGCGCCCGACGAGGCGCGCCGGCTCCACTACCTGCTCATCGACGCCTCGGCGTCGATGCGCGGGGACCGGCAGGTGTTCGCGCGCGGGCTCGCGATCGCGCTCGGCAAGAAGCTCCAGCTCTCGGGCGAGGAGGTGTGGATGCGCTTCTTCGACTCGCGCCTCTACGACGTGCAGCGCGCGCGCCCCGGGCAACTCCCGGCCGCGTACCTCCTCGGCTTCAAGGGCGAGCGGGGCCGCAACCCGGCGCGGGTCTTCGCCCAGCTCGCGACCGAGATCGCCCTGCTCCGCGCGCGCGAGCAGCGCGACCCCGTCGTCCACCTCATCACCCACGCCGCGCTCCACGTGCCGCGGCAGCTCGTGCAGGAGGTGCGGCGCCAGGCCCACCTCTTCGGCGTCTTCATCTTGCCGAGCGGCGGCGTGCTCGATCTCGAGTACCTCGATCTGCTCGAGGGCCATGCGGTGGTCGACAACGCGACGCTCCAGCAGCGGAACGCCCGCGCCGCCGCCGCCACCAAGATCGTCGACGACGCGGCCAAGCTCACCGAGCACCTCGCGGGCCCGGTGTCGCAAGCGCCCCGCAGCCTGCGGACCGACGAGGGGGTGCCGCCGTCGCTCCGCCCAGGGCGAGGCTCGATCCCGCCGTCGATGCGCTGAGCCTCGCTCGATTCAGCGGCGCTTCTTCTTGCCGCGCTTGCGGGTGGGCAGGTCGACCTTCTTGCCGTCGCGGGGGATGGGCTTGGCGGCCTCGGCCGCGGCCTCGATGGCGGTCACCTCGTCGCCGTGCCGCGCCCGAATCATTGTATTTTGCATGGATTGGACGACGAGGTCGCGGAGCCACGGATCGTCCTTCTTGGCCCAGGGCTCGAGCACCTCGAGGATGGGGCCGCCGAGGCGGGCGGTGAGCGGGCCCGCCGCCGCGACCACCGCCTCGCCGAGCGCCTTGAAGCCCGGGTAGCGGCGGTCGGCGCGCGACGCGTGGTAGAGCAGCGCCAGCGCCTCGCCGAGGCGGAGCGAGGCCGGTCCGGGCTCCGAGAGGAGGCGCCCCCACTCGGGCCGCGCGATCGCGAACAGCACCGCCGCCGCCTGGAAGTAGCCGTCCATCCACGGCTCGAGCTCCTCGAGGAAGGCGTCGCCGTCGCGCGCGCCGACGCGCGCGAGCGCGACCGGCACCGCGTCGCGCACGCGGAAGCGGAGATCTTCGGCGGCGTCGGAGAGGACGGCGAGGCCGTGGGCGCGGCGCTTCGGGTCCGCCGCCATCCGCGCCCCGAGCGCGTACACGCCGCACACCGGCAGGAACTCGAGCGGCGTGCCGCCGGGCGCGCGGTCGGCGTCTTCGGCGAGCAGCGCGTCGATCAGTGGGTCGGCCTTCTTCCCGAGCCGGCCGCACTCGTCGGCGAGGGCCTGGGCGACCGGGACGTTGATTCGAGTCCCCGGCAGGCCCGACAGGCGAGAGAGCTCGAGGAAGAGCGGCTGGGTGCGGCCGCCGAGCGCGCCCGCGAAGGCCTTGGCCAGCGCGTCGCTCTTGAACCCCTGGATGGTGGTCATCAGTATTTTTCGAGGAGGATGTCGTCGATGTGGGCGCGGGTCTTGGCGTTGACCGTCGGGTTGAGCGACCCGATGTCGAGCTCGACGTCGCCGCGGAGGCCGGCCGAGATCTCCACGCCCTCGTCGTCGTCGTCGATGGCCCAGCGGACCGCGTTGGTGAAGCGGCGGATGGTGATGGTGTGCTCGCCCGCCGCGAAGTCGACCTCGCGCGAATACGGCTGCTGCACCGTGCTCGAGCCGACGAGCGCGTAGGGGCGCACGCCCTTGCCGCCGGGGATGAAGAAGAAGACGTTGCTCCCCTCGGCGAGCGGCTTGATGACCACCGCCTGCGTCGCGTAGGGCGGCGGGGCCTCGGCGTCGATCTGCACCTTGAGCTGCAGGCGCCAGAACGAGCCGCGATGACCGCGCAGCTTGAGCGAGGCGCGCTTGCCCACGCCGCTCGCGCTCGCGACGATGCGCCGCGTCGGCGGCGCGCCCGGGGTCGCCGGCGGCCGCTCCTCGCTCGCGACCTGCCCGCCCTCGTACGCGACCTCGAAGAGGCTCTTCGACGCTCCGCTCGCCCAGCCGCGCGTGGTGTCGCCGTTCGTGTTCTCGAAGTCGAGGCAGGCGATCGCCTCGTGGTGAGGATCGCAGAACGCCGGCGGTGGCCCCGCGTCGGGGGTCTCTTGGCTGGTCTCTTCGGAGCCGAACGCGGAGCACGCGACCGCTCCGACGAGGAGGGCCGCCGTCACGACGGCGGCCCGCAAGGTGGTGTCCACCTGCTCAGTATACCTCATGGCGCCGCGTGTTCGGCGCGCCTACCTCGCCCCACACCTCGGGGGCACACGCGACTCCGGCGTTTTTCGGGGCCGCCGGTGTAAGGAGCGCCGCGCCGACGCGTTCCTCGACCCCGAGAGGAGATCCGTCCATGGAAGCTCGCCTCCAGACTCTGCGCCCGGCGCCGAAGGCCCGGTCATCGACGACGCGGCTCACCCGCCGCGGCGTCCGCGGCGCGATCGCGGCCGCGCTCGCCCTCTCGTTCGGCTGGGCGCTCCTCCTCGCGCCGCGCCTCGCGCGGGCCGAGGGGGCCCTGTACGTCGCGAGCGACCCGCCCACCGACCGGCGCGTGTTCCCGCTCACCCGCACGGAGGTGAAGACGGACATCGCGGGCCCGATGATCTCGACCTGGGTCACGCAGCGCTTCGAGAACCCGCACAAGGAGCGCATCGAGGCGGTGTACGTCTTCCCCTTGCCGAACCGCGCGGCGGTGGACGACATGGAGATGCACGTCGGCGCGCGCGTGATCCGGAGCGAGGTGAAGCGGCGCGCGGAGGCGCAAGCGGCGTACGACTCCGCCGCTCGCAGCGGGCGCCGCGCGGCGTTGGTCGAGCAGGAGCGGCCCAACGTCTTCACCACGTCGGTCGCCAACATCGAGCCCGGCGCCGCGATCGAGGTGAAGATCCACTACTTCGAGGTCGCGAAATACGACGCCGGGACGTACGAGATGGTGTTCCCGATGGTGGTCGGGCCCCGCTACGTACCGGGCACGCCGCTCGCGGGGGCGCAGTCGGGCACCGGGACCAAGGTCGACACCGACCGCGTGCCGGACGCGTCGCGCATCTCCCCCGCGTACGCCCCGCCGGGGACGCGCACGGGAAGCACCATCGGGCTCTCGGTGCACCTCTCGCCGGGCGCCGTGATCGAGACCCTCGACACGCCGGCGCACGAGGTCGACGTGAAGCGCTCGTCGCTCGACGCGACGATCAGCCTCAAGAACAAGGCCGAGATCCCCAACCGCGACTTCGTCCTCCGCTGGCGGCTCTCGGCGCCCGAGGCGCGCCCGGCGGTCTTCGCCTACAAGGAGAACGCGCAGAGCGACGGCACCGTGAGCCTCGTCCTCGAGCCGAAACACGACGTCGCCGCCGCCGAGATCGTGCCGCGCGAGCTCTTCTTCTTGCTCGACACGTCGGGCTCGATGCACGGCCCTCCGCTCGCGACGGTGAAGGCGGCGATCGACTACGCGCTCGATCACCTGCACCCGAACGACACCTTCAACCTCATCGACTTCGCCGACTCGGCTTCGGCGTTCTCGCCCCGCCCGCTCACCGCGACCGCCGAGAACGTGGCCCGCGCGAAGGGCTACCTCCAGAACCTCCGCGCGAGCGGCGGCACCAACCAGCTCGCGGGGATCCGCGCCGCGCTCTCGGCCCCCGGCGACGCGCGGCGCCTGCGCTACGTGATGTTCATGACGGACGGCTACATCGGCAACGAGCAGGAGGTGATCGGCCTCACCCGCCGCGCGATCGGCAAGAGCCGCATCTTCGGCTTCGGGGTGGGCTCGTCGGTCAACCGCTACCTGCTCGACGAGGTGTCGCTCGTCGGCCGCGGAGCCGCGGAGTTCGTGCGCCCGCACGAGCGCCCGGAGGAGCTCGTCGACCGGTTCTACAAGCGGATCGGCAAGCCCTACCTCACCGACGTGACCGTCGACTGGGGCGGCCTCGACGTCGAGGAGAGCTACCCGCGCGTGCTCCGCGATCTGTCGGCGTTCGAGCCGCTGGTGGTGACGGCTCGCTACCGCCGCGGCGGCAAGGCCACCGTCACCGTGCGCGGCAACCTCGCCGGGCGCCCCTACGAGCAGAAGCTCGCGGTGGAGCTGCCGGCCGCCGCGCCCGACAACGTCGCCGTCGACCGCGTGTGGGCGCGCGAGAAGATCGCGGACTTGTCGCGAGAGCCGGGCGCAGGGGCCCGCAACGAGCGGGAGATCACGCGCGTCGCGATCGCCCACCGGCTCGTCTCGTCGTACACTTCGCTCGTCGCCATCGACGACGCGCCGGCGCGCGGCGACGGGCGCTTCCCGATGCTGGTCAGCCAACCCTCCGAGGCCCCCGAGAACGTCGACCTCGGCGCGGCCGGCGGCCAATACGCGAACCCCGGCCCGGCCCACCCGCCCGCGCCCGCGCCCGACAGCGGCTCGTCGCGCTCGGTGGACATGGTGCTCGAGTCGCGCGCAGCCCCGGGTCGCTCGGGCGGGTGCGGCGCGTGCGCGACCCAGAGCTCGTCGCGCGCGAGCGGCGGCGCCCTCGCGGCGATCGCAACGGCGGCGGCGATCGCCCTCGCGACCCTGCGGAGGCGGCGACCGCGGTGAGCTCGCGCCCTCGCCTCGTCGCGTTCGTCGCGGTGGCCGTCCTCGCGGCGGCGTGCGCGATGGACAAGGCGGCCCCGCCGCCGACCGCGCCGAAGGCGGAGGGTGACGGGCACCACCTCGTACGCGGCGACGCGGGCGCGCCGGCGCCGCCGGGGATGGTGATCGAGCGCGGCAGCGACGCCGACCCCGACGGCGTCGGCAAAGGCGCCGTCGAGGAGCCGGACGCGTGGCGGCGCCGGCAACACGCCGTCGTCGCCGCGCAGGCCGAGCTCGATCACCTGACGATCGAGCTCGAGTCGACGATGTCGAGCTGCCAGTCCGCGTGCGGCGCGCTCCGCTCGATGGAGCGTGCGGTCGCACATCTCTGCGATCTCACGAGGGATCACGGCGCCGACGCCCGCCGGTGCGCCGAGGCGGAGCAGCGGCTCGCGGCCGCGCGCGCCAAGGTGCGTGCAACCTGCACCTGTCCTTGAGGGCCCGGCCGCGCGGCGTGTGGTACGCTGAGGCCATGGCGCGAGCGCTCCTCTACGCGGCGGTCCTCGGTGCGGCGGGCTCCTCGTTCGCGGCGTGCGGCGGCGCCACGACGTCGGACATCGTGGACGGGCCGGGCGGATCGAGCGGCGCGGGGAGCTCGAGCGGATCGAGCTCGGGCGGATCGAGCTCGTCGGGAGGGGGGTCGTCGGCCTCTTCGTCGGGCGCGTCGGGGAGCTCCTCGTCCGGGGGCTCGTCGGGCGTCACGCCGGGCAAGTGCACCGACGAGTCGGAGCCCAACAACTCCCAGGAGCGCGCGAACCCGATCGGCGTCGCGTTCTGCGGCACGCTCGCGACCGGCGACGACGTGGACTGGGCGACCTTCGTGTTGCCGAAGACCTCCACCGGCTTCTCGTTCAACTTCACGGTGTCGAAGCCGCAAGCGCAGGGCTTCATCCACGTGAAGGGCGAGACGGTGCCGCTCGACGGCAAGGTCCCCTACTACAACGGCGAGACCTACTCCATCGAGGTCCGGGGCAAGAACTCCGGCGGCGGCAACGCGGCGGGAACGACCTACCGCGTCGACGTGAACATCAAGTAGCCGGCGCGGGGCAGGCGAGCATGGCGCGGAGCTCGGCGACGGGCGTGCGCCAGTGGTCCTCCCACCGGAACGCGCCGAGGAAGCGCGTGGCCACGCCCCTCCGGTAGGCCTCGCGCAGCCGACGCAGGTGCCCCGGGCGGCGGAGCATGTAGCGGAGGCTGCCGAACGCGGCGATGAAGAGCGCGCTCGGCGCGCGCGTCTGCGCGTACGAGAAGGCCTGGAGCAACACCTCTCCCTCGACGTCGGGCGCGTAGCCGGTGAGGACGTGCCACAGGTCGTGCGTCTGCCGGAAGCGCAGCATGACGTAGGCCGCGACGTCGTCGCCGACCGACGGCGGGTCGTGGAACGGGTCCGACGTGATGGCGTTGTCGGACATGAAGCGCGCGTACTCCCGCCCGAGGGTGCCGTCGGGGAGGCGCGCGAGCTCGTTCATGTCGACGTGGAGGCGGTCGAGGATCGGGCGATCCGCGAGGAGGCGGCGGCCCTCGGCGTCGCCGGCGAAGCGCCCCCAGCGCTCCTTCACCACGCCGACGTTGAGCGCCTGCGCGAGGACGAGCACCTGATCGAGGCGGCCGGGGTCGCGGGCGAGGGCCCGCGTCGCCCGCGCGACGGTCTTGGCGCGCACGCGGAGCGGGGGGACGACGGGGGACGGGACGGGGAAGGTGGTGGCGGTGGCGGTCATGGCGTCTTCTCCATGGGTTCAGGGCGTCTTCGCTATTGTCACTCATGACAATAGATCCCTCTTCGCTATTGTCAACTGTGACAATATTGGTACGCTCCTTGCGTGGCGAACCAACCCCGGCCGAAGCGCGTCCGGCGATCTCCCGACGAGGCGCGGACGCTCATCCTCGACGCGGCGGACCGCGTGTTCGCGACCCACCTGCCCGACGCGGTGGGGCTCAAGGAGATCGCGCGCGAGGCGGGGGTGAGCCACGGCCTCGTCACCCACTACTTCGGGACCTACGACGCGCTCGTGTCGGCGACGCTCCAGCGGCGCATCGAGCGGCTTCGGGACGCGATGGCCGAGGTCGTCATGCGCGCCGCGGCGGGCGGCGAGCTCGCCGACCTCGACCTCTTCGCCGAGCACCGGCGCGCGATCGCGGCCGCGGCGCGCGAGCCCGCGACCGCGCGGCTCGCGGTGTGGGCGGTGATGAGCGGCAAGGCGGAGGAGGGCGACTTCTTCCCGGCGCGGATCAAGGGGCTGAAGCTCCTCGTCGACGCGCTCGTCGCGCGCGGGGACTACCCGGACGCGACGCGCGAGGACATCGAGCTCGCGCTGATCGTGCAGACGGCGTTCGTCATCGTGTGGTCGTTCGGCAAGAACGCGATCGCGGGGGCGATGGGCAAGAAGCTCACGCCGGAGATGGCGAAGAGCGTCGAGGAGAGGCTGCCGGAGCTGCTCGCCGGGTACCTCCGCCGGCCGCGGGTCGAGGGAACGTCGTGAGCGCCGGCGGGACGGCGCGCTGCGCCGCTCGAAGCGCCACCGGCTGCAGAGCGGCGTCCTGGCCCCGCGAGCGGCGGCGAGGGAGCCGACGGAGAATGCCCCCCGTGGCCCGCGAGATCGTGGTTTCCCGCGTTTTCGCGGCGCCTCGAAGGAAACGAAACCCGCTCGGGAGTCCAGCCTCCCCCAGGCGACCCTGGGCGCCAAAGTGGGCTATAAATGGGGCCCTCGCGCCCGTAGCTCAGTTGGATAGAGCGCTGGCCTTCTAAGCCGGTGGTCGCAGGTTCGACTCCTGCCGGGCGCGCCGGCACCGCTCCGCGGTGCCTTCGACCCCGCCAGGCGTTCGACCTTCGGTTACGACTCCTGCCGGGCGCGCCGGCACCGCTCCGCGGTGCCTCCGACCCCGCACCGCTCCGCGGTGGCCCCGGGGCGCCGATCCCCCAGCTCCGAAATTGGGCAGCTTGCTGCCTAATTTTGGAAGCGGGCCCCGGGGCCCGCGTCTCCCTTCGCTCTTCGGTCTTTGTTCGTCGCCCGTCGTTCTTCGCCCATCTTGCCCCGCCCCTCTGCCCCCGCCCCTCTGCCCCCGCCCCTCTGCCCCCGCCCCTCTGCCCCCGAGCTCGAACGCGACCGCGAACCCATCGCGTCGAGCTGCTCACGGGGCTCATCCGCTGAGCGGCCTGCTGGCCCTCCTTGGTCGCTCGCGAGCTCGAACCGTTCGGGTCGGGCTCGCGTTCGGGTTCAGGGGCAGAGGTTTGGGGGCTAGGGCGTGTCCCTAAACGCCGGCTCTCCTCTCGCCCGTGCCCGTGCCCGTGCCC
>JAEUKG010000854.1 GCA_016794325.1 Myxococcales bacterium
AAGAGAAGCCCGCCGACGAGTAGCCGGCCGCCGCGGCGCCGGCGACCGCGACCGACCCCTCGCACGAGTGATCGACAGAGCTCGGGCAGCGCGCGCAGCTCCGTGAGCGACACCTGCTCGACGGCCGGCGGCGCCACCTCCCAGCGCATCGGCTTGCCCGTGCCCGGGTGGGTGAAGCCGAGGAGCCGCGCGTGCAGCGCCTGGTGCCCGAGGGCGGCGGCGACGTTCCGCAGCGCCTCGCTCTTCGGCGGCTTGCCGTAGAGCGGATCGCCGAGGATCGGCGTCCCGGCGTCGGCGAGGTGCACGCGGATCTGGTGGGTGCGCCCGGTCTCGATCGTACACTCCACGTGCGTGGCCACCGAGAACCCCTCGAGCGGGTGGACGTGCGTGACGGCCCGCTTGCCCACCTTCACGCGCGACGAGAACTTCATCCGGTCGCGCGGGTGGCGGCCGTGGAGGGTGTCGAAGGTGGTCGTCTCGTCGACGCGGCCCACGCAGATCCCCTCGTAGACGCGGTCGATCGTGTGCGCCTGGAACTGCACCTTCAGGCCCTCGCGCGCCTTCACCGTCCGCGCGACCACCATCACCCCGCTCGTCCCCTTGTCGAGCCGGTGGACGATGCCCGGCCGCTCCCGCTCGATCGCCGCGTCGTCCGGGCCGCAGCCGAACTCGCGCACGTCGAAGAGGCCCCGGGCGAGCAGGCCGTTCACGAGCGTCCCCCCCGCGTGCCCGCGGGCGGGGTGCACCACCAGACCGGGCGGCTTGTTCACGACCACCAAGTGCTCGTCGGTGTAGAGCACGTCGAACTCGATGCCCTCCTCCGCCCGCGCGTCGGTGCGCGCCCGCGGCTCCGGGTCCACCACCACCCGGCCGCCCTCGCGCACGCGGTCGGCGCACTTCTTCACCGCGCCGTCCACGGTCACGCGGCCGTGATCGATCCAGCGCTGCAGCTCCGCCCGTGACGGGGGATCCGCGATCCCGCCGAGCACCGACGCGAGGAAGCGGTCGAGCCGCGCGCCCCGCGCCTCACGCGGCACCACGATCTGGATGGGCTCGTCCGAGGGCGGGGGCCGCCCCGACGGCGGCGCGACCTCCTCCCGCGGCTTCACGGGGCCATCACCAGATCTTCGACTTGATGTGGCCCTTGGCCTTGATCAGGATGTCGACGAGCGCGCGATCGTAGAAGTTCTTCGGGTAGAGCTCGGGGGCGACGCGGCGCTTGTAGAGCGCGCGGCCCTCCTCGATCTCCTCGGCGAGGGACTCGAAGAGGTTGTCGTTGGTGATGCCGTTGACGATCTTCTCTTCGTTGTAGAGCGAAAGGTCGCTGGCGATGGCGCGAGCCAAGCGGCGGGCGGCTTCTTCGGTCTCGATGAGCGGCATCTTGTGATCTCCGCTTCGAAGTATCCCAGGCCTACGCGCCTGGTGTCAAAGCTCGCGCACAAGCGCTATAAAACTTGCCCCATGGCCCCCCCCGAGACCCTCGTCCAAGCGCTCGAGGGCGCAGCCTCCGCCGACCCCTCCCGCGGCTTTCGCTTCGTGAGCGACGCCGGAGTCCCCGGCTTCGGCGACTCCAAGGACGTCGGCGTCAGCGAGGCGTCGTTCTCGTTCGCGGCGATCGAGCGCGCGAGCGCCCGCTACGGCGGCGCCCTCCAGGCCCTCGGGCTCGCCAAGGGTGACCGCGTCGCCCTCATCCTCCCGAGCAACGAGGACTTCATCCTCTGCTTCTTCGGCGCGATGCGGGCCGGCATCGTCCCCGTCCCCATCTACCCGCCGCTCGGGCTCGGGCAGCTCCAGGGTTACCTCGACAACACGCGGCACGTGGTGGCGAAGTCGGGCGCGAAGGCGCTGGTCACGACGGCGCAGATCAAGCGCCTCCTCGGCACGGTGCAGGAGGCCTGCCCGTCGCTCGACGCGGTGGTCGCGGTCGAGGCCATCCGCGAGTCGCACGAGCCCCTCCGAGCCCAGACGATCCGCCCGTCGGACCTCGCGTTCCTCCAGTTCACGAGCGGCTCGACGTCGCGACCGAAGGGCGTCGCCCTCACCCACGACAACCTCATCGCGAACACCCGCAACATCCACACCGCGGGCCTGCGCTGCGACGATCACGACGTCGGGATCTCGTGGCTGCCGCTCTACCACGACATGGGGCTCATCGGGATGGTGCTCGCGCCCCTCGAGCTGAAGATCCCCGTCGTGTTCCTGCCGCCGCTTTTGTTCCTCAAGCGCCCCGTCACCTGGCTGCAGGCGATCACGCGCCACAAGGGGACCATCTCGTTCGGCCCCAACTTCGCCTACGCCCTCGCCACGAAGCGCGTGCGCGAGCGCGAGCTCGAGGGGCTCGACCTCGCGAGCTGGCGCGTCGCCGGCTGCGGCGCCGAGCCCATCCGCCCCGAGACGCTCGAGGCGTTCGCCGACACGTTCGCGAAGGTCGGCTTCGACCGGCGCGCGCTGCTGCCTGCCTACGGGATGGCGGAGTCGACCCTCGCGGTCTGCTTCACCAAGCTCGGCGAAGGGATGAAGACGCGCTCGGTCGACGCGGACGTGCTGTTCGCCGAGGGCCGCGCGACCCCGGCCCGCGAGGGCGACGACAAGGCGCTGAGGCTCGTGTCGTGCGGGGCCGCCTTCGAGGGCCACGCGATCGGCGTCTTCGCCGAGAGCGACGCCGAGAGCGCGAGCCCCCTGCCCGACGGCCAGGTCGGCGAGGTGCGGCTGCGCGGCCCGAGCGTGATGACGAGCTACTGGGAGGACTCGGAGAAGACCCGCGAGGCCTTCGCCGGCGGCTGGCTCAAGACCGGCGACATGGGCCTCCTCGATGCAGGAGAGCTCTACATCTGCGGGCGCTCGAAGGAGCTCATCATCGTCAACGGGCGCAACTACTACCCGCAGGACATCGAGTGGGAGGCGAGCAAGGTGGCGGGCGTCCGCAAGGGCAACGTCATCGCGTTCGGCGCCCAGGGCACGTCCGGCGACCGCGAGCGCGTCGTCGTCGCGTTCGAGGTGCAGGACGCGACGGTGTCGCCCGAGCAGTGGAAGGCCCACGGGCAATCGCTCGGGCTCAAGGTGCAGAAGGCGGTGCAGGAGGGGCTCGGCCTCACCCTCGACGACGTCGTGCCGCTGCAGCCCGGGGCGCTCCCCAAGACGTCCAGCGGCAAGCTCCAGCGCCGCAAGGCGCGCGAGCTCTACGAGACGAACGAGCTCACCGCGCGCAAGAGCGCCCGGGACGGAGACCGCCTCGCGCTCGCCAAGCAGGCCGCCAAGAGCCAGCTCTCGTATTTCAAGCTCGCCGTGTTCGGGGGCCGCGGAAAGCCCGGGAAACCGAGCGAATAGCGGCGCCCCGGCCGCGCGCCCGGCGAGGCTTGTAGTTTAGAAAGATTCTCAGTAAGACCGTCGGCCGTGGGAGCTCGCGGGGACAAGCTGGACCGGGCGTCGCAGATCGCGGCGATGCTCGAGGGGCTCAAGGCCACCGGGTTGAAGCGCACCGCCCAGCGCGAGGCCATCGTCCGCGAGATCGCCGGCGACCTCACCCACCCCACCGCCCAGGAGCTCTACGAGCGCCTGCGGCCGTCGTTCCCGTCGATGAGCTTCGCCACCGTGTACAACACGCTCGGCGCGCTCTCGGCCGCGGGCCTGTCGCGCACGCTCCACCTCGGCGGCGCCGCGAGGTTCGACCCGAACGCGGCCCCCCACCACCACGCGGTGTGCGACGTCTGCGGCGCGATCACCGATCTCCCGACCGCCTCCCTCGAGGCCGACGGCGCCGCTCGCCGCGCCGTCGAGGGCGCCGCGCCCGGCTTCTCGGTGCGCGAGGTCGAGCACGTCTACCGGGGCACCTGCGCTCGCTGCGAGCGCGAAGCCACGGCGGGATGACAGCATCTTCGTTCGAGACCAACCAAGGAGACGACCATGTCCAAGTCGCTAAGCGGTACCAAGACCCACCAGAACCTCAAGGACGCCTTCGCGGGCGAGTCGCAGGCCAACCGCCGCTACCTCTGGTTCGCACAGCAGGCCGACATCGAGGGGCTCCCCGAGATCGCGGGCAACTTCAAGGAGACCGCCGACGGTGAGACCGGCCACGCCCACGGCCACCTGAAGTACCTCGCCCAGGTCGGCGATCCGGCGACGGGCCTGCCGATCGGCAACACCGAGAAGAACCTCAAGGCCGCCATCACCGGCGAGACCCACGAGTACGAGACCATGTACCCGAGCATGGCGAAGTCGGCCCGCGAAGAGGGCTTCGACGACATCGCCGAGTGGTTCGAGACGCTCGCCAAGGCCGAGAAGAGCCACGCGGGGCGGTTCGCCAAGCTCCTCGAGCAGCTCAAGAACGGCTGAAGCCAGCGAGGTGTCGCGGGCGCCCGCCGCTCTGGGGGCGCCCGCGCCCGTTTTCGAAGGACCGCATGTCGAAGATCGATCCCGTCCCGAAGGTCCCACCCGCCACCGATCCGAACGATCCGCGCTACTGGGACGCGCGCGACCTCGAGGCCGAGCTCCGGCGTCAGTTCGAGGTGTGCCACGGCTGCCGGATGTGCGTGAGCTACTGCGGCTCCTTCCCCGACATGTTCGCGCGCGTCGATCGCGACATCGAGAGCCGCGGCGCCACCGGGGCCGAGCTCCTCGGCGCCGAGGATTTCCGCTCGATCACCGAGCTCTGCTGGCAGTGCAAGCTCTGCTACATCGACTGCCCCTACACGCCGGACCAGAAGCACGCGTGGGCCCTCGACGTGCCCCGGCTCCTCGGTCGCGAGAAGGCGCAGCGCGCGAAGCGGAGCGGCGTCACGCTCCAGGACCGCGCGCTCGGCGAGCCCGGCGTCCTCGGTCGGCTCGCGTCGGGGCCAGGCTCGAGCGTGATGAACCTCATGAACGCGAGCCGCCTCGTGCGCAAGGTGAACGAGGCCGTCCTCGGCATCAGCGCCGAGTTCCCCGTGCCTCCCTTCGCGCCCGACCCCTTCCCCGGCTGGCTCGACAAACACCAGCCCCTCGCCGGCGCCGGCGCCAAGGGGACGGTCGCGATCTTCGCGACGTGCCTCGGCGACTACAACTTCCCCGCCATCGCGCGGGCGACGGTGCGCGTGCTCGAGAAGAACGGCTTCGCGGTCACGCGGCCCGACCAGGTCTGCTGCGGCATCCCCAACCTCGACGGCGGTGACGTCGACGGCGCGCGCGACAAGGCGAAGAAGAACGTGGCGTCGCTCCTCGCCGCGGTCGAGTCCGGCGCGCCGATCGTCGTGCCCGGCCCCTCGTGCTCGTACACGATCAAGAAGGAGTACCCCGAGCTCCTCGGCACCGCCGCGGCCAGGAAGGTCGCCGAAAACACCTTCGACATCATGGAGTTCCTCGACAAGCTCCGGAAGGACAAGGCGCTCTCGAAGGACTTCGTCCGGGGCCTCGGCAAGGTCGCGTACCACGCCGCGTGTCACCTCCGCGCGCAGAAGATCGGCACGCCCGGCGCGCGCGTGCTCGGGCTCGCGCCCGACACCGAGGTCGACATCGTCGAGAAGTGCTCCGCGGTCGACGGCACGTGGGGGATGAAGGCGCAGCACTACGAGATGGGCCGCAAGTACGCCCAGAAGCTCACCCGCGGCATCGCGAGCGCCGAGGCGCGCACCGTGGTCACCGACTGCCCGCTGTCGGGCCGTCGCATCGAGAAAGAGAACGAGGTCCGGGTCATGCACCCGGCCGAGGCCCTGGCCAGGGCCTACGGGCTCGAGGGAGACTGACGCATGCGCCCCGTCGAACGAAGCGAGATCCTGCCCGTCGGCGAATACGAGCGCGTCCGCGACGCCTTCCGCGCACGCGTGATCGCCGAAAAGAAGCTCCGGCGCGTGGCGCTCGGGCCCCGGATGACGTGCGTGTTCGAGAACCGCGACACGGTGATGCTGCAGGTGCAGGAGATGCTCCGCACCGAGCGCATCACCCGCGAGGCCGCGATCGCCCACGAGCTCGAGACGTACAACGAGCTCGTGCCCGCGGACGGCGAGCTGTCGGCGACCCTGATGATCGAGATCGACGACAAGGCCGCGCGCGACGCGTTCCTCGTCGCCGCCCGCGGGATCGAGCGCGCCTTCACCCTCGGCGTCGCTCCCCTCTTCGCGGCGGGGCGGACGAGCGCCGCCCGCGACCTCGAGGACCGCGCCTCGGCGGTGATGTACGTCCGCTTCGCTCTCCCCGACGGCCTCGCGGCCAAGCTCCGCGCGGTCGCCGCGGGGGGGCCCGCGTCGGAGGCGCCCCTCGTCCTCGCCGTCGACCACGCGGCCTACCGGGCCGAGGTCACGCTCCCCGCCGCCACGGTCGCGAGCCTCGCCGAGGACGTCGCGTCGTGAGGACGTTCGAGCGCGCGGTGCGCTTCGAGGAGGTCGACGCCGCGGGCATCGTCTTCTTCGCGCGCTACCTCGCGTATTGCCACGACGCGATGGAGGCGTTCTTCGATCCGCTCCCCGGGGGCTACGTGGGGCTCGTGGCCGGGGCCGGCCTCGGCGTCCCCGCGGTGCGCGTCGAGTGCGACTACAAGGCACCGCTGCGCTGGGGCGACGTGGCGGTCATCGAGACCGAGGTGGAGGCGATCGGCACGACCTCGTG
>JAEUKG010000886.1 GCA_016794325.1 Myxococcales bacterium
GCGTCGTCGCGGGTCGTGACCACGAAGCCGTTCTTCGCGAGCAGCGCCCGCTCGGCTTCCGTGAGCGCGAGGCGAGCGGCGACGCGATCCATGTGGCGCGGCGGCGACCTTCGGTCCCACGGCTTGGGAGGCACGGGCGCCGCGAGCCCCTGGCGCTGGACGATCGCCGCCTGCGCCCGCGCGATGTTCGAGTCCGCGACCTCGCAGACGCCCGCGGCCGAGGAGGGCACCTTCTTGCGCCCGCTCGCCTCGCTGGCCTCGCCGTCCTGAGCGCGCTCCAGCGGGGGCACGCCCGCCGCCGGCGCGCAGGCTCGGGCGGCGAGGGCCGACGGCGGAGCGCTGGGGACGGGCGCGGTCGCGCGCGGCCGCGGCGCCTCGGGCGCGCTGGCGGCGCACGCCGCCGAGAGAACGACGAGCCCCGACGCGATCGCCCCGATTGGATGACGCACCATGTTGGCGATCGTACGCCACGAGCGCCCTTCGCTATTCCGTCCGGTCTCGTCCGATCGGACGGGCGCGCGACGCGCGCGCACACATGCCGCACCTGCGCGAGGTGTGTGCGCCGACTCCACACGACGTCCCCAAGTTCTCCACAGGTGCGCGCCGTTTTCGCCGAGGATCAGGCTGTTACAACGAAGTTACATGGGGTGTTGTCGTTGTTCGGGGCGTACGTCCGGGTGTAAAATTTCGGTGCGTGGCGAAGCCCCATCAGCAAGCGCGCGTGCTGCTCGTGGGTGATCGCGCGAGTGGCCACGGCGTCGCGAAGCGAGCCCTCGAAGAGCGGGGCGTCGCGGTCCACGTCGCGGCGAGCTTGGTCGAGGCGCTGAGCGACCTCAGCCGGCAGACCCCGGACGTGATGGTGGTCGGCGCAGTGACCGCCGAGAGCGCGTTCGACTTGGTGCGACGCATCCGCGAAGCGGCGGGGAAGGCGCACGTTGCGCTGATCGCGGTGACGAGCTTCGCGCCGCCCGACCCGCTGGTCGCGGCCGGCTTCGACGACGTGGTGCCCCCGCAGCTCGACGCGGGGACGATGGCGCGCGTCATCGAGGCCCACCTGCCGCGCGCGCAGTCCGAGGTGCCGCCGCCCGACGTCACGGCCGCCGCCCGCGCGCTGGATCAGCTCGAGCGCCAGGTGCTCCTCAGCGCCGACCTCGCGCGGCGTTGCGCGCTCCTCACCGCGGAGATCACCATCCTCGGTCGCATCTCCGACTCGGTGCTGCGCGGAGAGCCCATCTGCGCGACGATCCAAGAGGGCCTCGCCGCGTGCTGCGAAGCGGGCGGCGCCTCGATGGGCATCTTGTACGACCGGAGCGAAGGCAAGCTCGTGCCGACGAACGCCCACGGCGAGACCGACGTGAGCGGGCGGGCGAGCTTCTTCGGCGAGCTGCCGGTGCTGGAGCGCATCGTCGCCGCCGGGCGCTTGCACGGGTTCCGACGCGCGCGCGCGACGCCGGAAGAAGCCCGCGTGCTCGAGGCCGCGGACGCGACCTCCGCGCTCGTCGCGCCGCTCACCACCACCGCGGGCGAGGCGGGGCTCGGCGCGGTCGTGATCTTCGGGCGCGGGCGCCCCGTCGACGCCGACGCCGAGTGGCTCGCGTTCGTGCAAGGGGTGACGCGGCAGATGGCGCACGGGATCGCGCTCCAGCGATCGTTCGCCGCCAAGGCGGCCGCCGAGCGCGCGAGCGACGCCTCGCGCGCCGAGTGGCGAGCCCTCGTCGACAGCGTGCCCGACATCGTGATGCGCCTCGACGCCGGAGGCGTCGTCGAGCTCGTCAACCGGCCCCCGCCGGGGATGGCGGAGGCCGACGTCGTCGGTCGCGCGCTGGCCGACCTCGCCCAGCCCGGCGATCGCGCCGCGCTCGCGGCGGCGATCACCCGCGTGGCCGAGAGCGGCGAGACCGCGCACGTCGAGACCGACGGCTTCGGCGCGAGCGGCAAGAAGCGCGTCTACGCGTGCACGATCGGGCGCGTGAGCCAAGGCCCGCGCCCGGGCGCGGTGCTCGTCGCGCGCGACATCACCCAGAAGCGCGCGACCGAGAGCCAGCTCCTGTCCGCCGATCGCATGGCGTCGCTCGGCACGCTCGCCGCCGCCGTCGCCCACGAGATCAACAGCCCCCTCGCGAGCATCATCGCCAACCTCGATCTCGTCGAGCACGAGACCTCCACCCGCGACTGGCCGTTCACCCCCGAGCTGCGCGACGCCCGCCAGGCCGCCGAGCGCGTGGCGGCGATCGTCCACAACCTCGAGGTCTACTCGCAGAGCGACGTCGACGACAGCCGCGCCGAGGTCGACCTGCGCTCCTGCCTCGAGGCCTCGATCCGTCTCGCCAGC
>JAEUKG010000909.1 GCA_016794325.1 Myxococcales bacterium
TGCATGCTGCGGCTCGCCGACTTCGGGCGCCTCCTCGGCGGCGCCTGACCGCTCAGGGGCAGTAGTTGGGCGGCGGCGGGGGATCGGCGGCGGTGTCGCCGACTCCCACGTGCGTGGCCTCGAATCCTATCCCTATCGAGATACCATCGCAGGGCTTGTTCGGGTCCTGCGACCCGTCCGCGAGCACGTCCGCGGCCTGACGGACTTGCTGGAGGACGGCGTCGAGCGTGGAGCCGGAGCAGAGCGGCGCCATCGGCGACTGGGCCAGGGCGAGGCGGAAGCTCTGGACGAGCGACTCGACGGGGATCACACCCGAGATCGTCCCCTGGGCGAGGCCCTTGGGCGAGAGGGTCGCCGTGATCCGCGCGACGCCGATGACGAGGTCGAACGACGCCGTGCCCGACGGCAACCGGAGCAGGAGCGACCGGCTCCGAGCGCCGGTGGTGACGTTGCCGGCCGACACGCTCGCGCCGGCGAAGACGACCTTCGCGGCGCCGGAGCCGTCGTACGAGCGCGCGAAGATCGGCCAGCGGTCGGTCCCGTCGAACCGCGGCGATCCGAGCGGGGCGGCGTCGAGCGCCGAGAGCGGGAGCGCCGGCAGGTCGAGCTGCCCCGAGTAGCCGTCGAAGCGCAAGACGAGCGGAGAGCGGCCGCTCGCGATCGCGTCGTTCGCTTGCTGCGAGATCCCCGGCGCCACGCCGGTGATGATGGGCACGATCGCCTTGCCCCACGCGTTGTCGATGCCGCCGGCGCCGTCCTCGTGCACGGACTTGGCGGCGCCGGCGTAGGGCGTGCAGACGTCGGTGGACGCGGCGCTGGAGGTGCGGCCGTCGACGTTCTCGCCGATGTCGCGCCAGGCGGTGCTCGAGGTCACGCCGGCCCGGGTGGTGTCGCCGAGGAACAGGCGCGAGACGACGAACGCGCCCACGGGGAGGCATTTGGACGAGACGCAGGCGGTCGCGGCACCGCACGCGACGCCGCACCCGCCGCAGTTGCGACCGTCGGCGCCGAGGTCCACGCACGCGTCACCGCAGAGCGCCCGCGGCGGGTCGCACCGCGGCGTGGGCTTGGCAGGGCCGCCAGAGTCGACGCCCGCGTCGCCTACGGGCGGGCTGTCGGCCGTGGAGTAGCTGCAGGCGAGGGCGGCGCCCGCGAGGGCGAACGCGGCCGAAAAAACTGCGTGTCCTCCGCGCACTTCGCGGATCGTAGCCCCCTCGACCGGCGCCGCATAGTGCGAGTAGAGTCCACCCCATGGCAACGGAACGCGTGGTTTTTTCGTTCGGCGACGGCAAGGCCGAGGGCGACAGCAAGCGCAAGGACGTCCTTGGCGGCAAGGGCGCCGGGCTCGCCGAGATGACGAGCCTCGGCCTGCCGGTGCCCCCGGGGTTCACCATCGCCACCAGCGTGTCGGTCGCCTACGGCCGCGACGCGACCGTGCCGGCCTCGGTGCGCGCCGCCGTCGGCGAGGCGATGGCGCTCATCGAGGCCCGCGTGGGCAAGCGCTTCGGCGACGCCGAGGACCCGCTCCTCGTGAGCGTGCGCTCGGGCGCGCGGGCGTCGATGCCCGGCATGATGGACACGATCCTGAACCTCGGGCTGAACGACGCCACGACCGCGGGGCTCGCCAAGAAGACCGGCAACGAGCGCTTCGCCTACGACGCGTACCGGCGCTTCATCACCATGTACGCCGACGTCGCCCTCGGGGTGAAGCGCGAGCACTTCGAGCACACGCTCGAGGAGGCGCGCGGGCGCGTGGCCAAGGCGCGCGGCGTCGACGTCACGCGGATGAACTCGGAGGAGCTGCGCCGCGCGGTGCCGGACTCGGAGCTGTCGGCCGAGGAGCTCGAGGGCCTCGCGCGCGCGTTCCGCGAGGTCGTGAAGAAGCAGACGGGCAAGGACTTCCCCGACGACCCCAAGGAGCAGCTCTGGGGCGCGATCTACGCCGTGTTCAAGTCGTGGAACAACCACCGCGCCATGGTCTACCGGCGCATGCACGACATTCCCGACGCCTGGGGCACCGCGTGCAACATCCAGGCGATGGTCTTCGGCAACATGGGCGACACGAGCGCCACCGGCGTCGCGTTCACCCGCGATCCGTCGACCGGCGAGAAGCGCCTCTACGGCGAGTGGCTGCCCAACGCCCAGGGCGAGGACGTGGTCGCCGGGATCCGGACGCCGCTCCCGCTGCTCGCGGCCGGCGACGGGAAGGACTCGCTCGAGAAGGTGATGCCGGCGGCGTTCACCCAGCTCGTCGACATCGCGAAGCGCCTCGAGGGGCACTTCCGCGACATGCAGGACCTCGAGTTCACCATCCAGGAGGGCCGCCTCTACATGCTGCAGTGCCGCAGCGGCAAGCGCACCAGCAAGGCCGCGGTCCGCTGCGCGGTGGAGATGGCGAAGGAGGGCCTCATCACCAAGGAGGAGGCGGTGCTCCGCGTCGACGCGGCGTCGCTCGATCAGCTCCTCCACCCCACGCTCGATCCGAACGCGAAGAAGGAGAAGGTCGCGCGCGGCCTCGCCGCGAGCCCGGGCGCGGCCCAGGGCCACGTGGTGTTCGACGCCGACGAGGCCGAGCGCAAGGCGGGCCAGGGTCGGCCCGTGATCCTCGTGCGCATCGAGACGTCGCCCGAGGACATCCACGGCATGAAGGCCGCGCAGGGCATCCTCACCGCCCGCGGCGGCATGACCTCTCACGCCGCCGTCGTCGCCCGCGGCATGGGCAAGGCCTGCGTCGCCGGCTGCTCGGCGATCCAGGTGAGCTACGCCGACCAGTCGATGGCGATCACCGTCTACGACGAGTCGGGGCGCCCGACGGAGACGGTGACGGTGAAGAAGGGCGACCTCATCACCCTCGACGGCTCCACCGGTCACGTGTACCGCGGCGCGGTGCCGACCGTGCCCGCGTCGCTGTCGGGCGAGTTCGGCGAGCTGATGGAGTGGGCCGACACCCTGCGGACGATCAAGGTGCGCGCCAACGCCGACACCCCCAACGACGCCCGCACCGCGCGCGCGTTCGGCGCCGAGGGCATCGGGCTCTGCCGCACCGAGCACATGTTCTTCGAGGAGGATCGCATCCGCGCGGTGCGCGAGATGATCCTCGCCGAGAGCAAGGACGGCCGCGAGCGGGCGCTCGCGAAGCTCCTGCCGGTGCAGCGCGAGGACTTCGTCGGCATCTTCCGCGAGATGCGCGGGCTCCCGGTCACGATCCGACTCCTCGATCCGCCGCTGCACGAGTTCTTGCCGACCGAGCCGAAGCAGATCAAGGAGCTCGCCGAGATCCTGGGCGTGTCGCCCCAGAAGCTCGAGTCGCACATCGACGACCTCCACGAGTTCAACCCGATGCTCGGCCACCGCGGCTGCCGCCTCGCGATCACCTACCCCGAGATCTACGCGATGCAGGTGCGCGCGATCCTCGAGGCCGCGGTGCAGGTGAAGAAGGACGGCATCGTGGTGCACCCCGAGATCATGATCCCGCTGGCGATGACGCGCGCCGAGCTCGTGAAGATGCGCGAGATCGTCGACGCCGTCGCCAAAGACGTGTTCGCGCGCTCCGAGGCGCTCGAGTTCATGTTCGGGACGATGATCGAGCTGCCGCGGGCGGCGCTCCGCGCCGGCGAGCTCGCCGAGGAGGCCGAGTTCTTCTCGTTCGGGACGAACGACCTCACGCAGTGCACGATGGGGCTGTCGCGCGACGACGCGGGGAAGTTCCTCCCCGCGTACGTCGAGGCGAGCATCTTCGCGAAGGACCCCTTCGTCTCGCTCGACCAAGACGGCGTCGGCGAGCTCGTGAAGATCGCCGCCGAGCGCGGGAAGAAGGCGCGCCCCAAGCTGAAGCTCGGCGTGTGCGGCGAGCACGGCGGCGATCCCGACAGCGTCCGCTTCTTCAAGCAGGCGGGGCTCGACTACGTGAGCTGCTCGCCGTTCCGCGTGCCGATCGCGCGGCTGGCGGCGGCGCAGGCCTCGATCGCCAAGCCCACGGCGAGCACCGCGTAGCGCCGCGGCCATGCCGGCGCTCCATGTCAGCGAGCGCCATTCCCGTCCGTGCTGCTCGAGAATCGCGAGCCCTGATTCAGGACCCTCGAACGGTGCGGCGGGCGGCGGCGACCGCCTCGCGGTAGTCGGCTTCGAGCGGCTCGGTCAGCAGCGTCTCCAGGAGGCCTTCGAGGCGCCATAGGACCTGGCGCTCGGCGTCGTCGTCCACGGGTGCTCCGTCGCCATGTCGGGAGATCCACTCGAACAGCACGAGCGCCTCCGCCCGTGTCAGACGCAGCTCGATCGTACTCGCCTTCGTCACTCGTTCAGCCTCCGGGGCGATGAAGGTCTAGGGCGGCTCGGCCCCGCGCCGCCAGCCCACGGCATCGTAGCGCAAGGGGCGACGATGGCCGGCGCCGAAGGCCTTTCCCGCGGTGCGACGTCGCTCAGTCCTTGGCGTAGCGTCTCATCGGCCCCCTCGCTCGCGAAGTGTACCGCGGCTCGTTCGCAGGGCGAGTCGATCGTCCACGTTGCGCTCGCCCGCGTCTTCGTACCCGCCACCTCGCCACCACGCGGCCGTTCCGCACCAGCGCTCTCGGCGGCGGGCGCGGTCGGCGCTCCGCAAGGGCCGAGCCTCGGAGCTAATTAGCCGTCACCGGGGCCACCGGGGCCACCGGGGCCACCGTGCTCGATAACTGCTTGGACCTCTCTGGGCAGCCAGTTCCACACCACGCCATAGTACAGCTCCCTCGCCTCTGGGTAGTTCGCCTCCACGAAGGCTTCGACCCGTCGAGCGTCCTGATAGGCCAGCGGCTGGTGCATTTCGCCGTGCACCTTCTCCAGAAACCTGAAGACTCGAATCACTTCCTCAAGAGGGACCTGAATCGTTTTCGTCATGCGCCACCCATCGTGACAGGCTCCACACTTCGCAGGAACCCCGCGCGCGCCGCTCGATCACCCTCCCCGCGGCGCCGCTTGGGCCAGCTGACGTGCCTGCCGGAAAACTGGACCACGCGATACACTCTCTCCCCGCAGGCTGGAGAGAGACGATGCGCAGCGCTATGACCGGTAGGGCCGCCGAGGTGGGTCGGGGGAAGGATCAAGATGCCACCGGCCTAGGTAGCGCCCCGTACACATATAGCTCCGGAACACCCCATCCTCGCCTTGCGCTAGAAATCGCGTCGCATGGCCAAGCTCCCGGGGCGTCTGAAAGTAGAGTCTCCCACACGCACATCGAAACAAGAAGCCATCGTCCAGGAGATGTACGTCGTTCGCTGTCGCTCGCTCACGCCCATCGAGCCGCACGGCGATGAGTTCGTACTCGTTTCCCTGACATCCATCGTGTCGGCAAGGCGGGTCAGGAGAGAGGCAAGTTTGTAGCTCTCGCTGGTCCTCAGACGCAGGCACGTCAGCCTCTCGGTCAGTCCACTCCACGGTCGGAGCGTCGTCGTCTTCTCGCGCCATCTGCGGGAGGGGATCCGCCGACCTCTGGCGTCGTCGGGTCACTCTCGAGAGTGAAGCGCCGGCGACCGGGGTGGGGCCCGTCGGGGCTTGGAGGTCCCCATGCGTCACCGCTTCGCTCGCCGCTTCGACCACGTCGCCCTCACACGCCTCG
>JAEUKG010000324.1 GCA_016794325.1 Myxococcales bacterium
CTACATTGGAATACGTATTGCTTGGAGGGGGGCCATGCGTACCGCCCGTATCGTCGCCCCGGTTGCCCTCGGACTCCTGGCCCTCGCGTCCACCGCCCTCGGCGGGTGCGCCTCCGAGGCGAGCGACGACGCGACCAGCGACGGCGCCTTCAGCTCCAACCAGGCGACGCTCCTCGACTTCGAGTTCGACGCCGAGCTCGTCACCGACTTCTCGTGGAACGACAAGCAGACGATCCAGGATCAGCTGCTCTACACGATCGGCCACCTGAACGGGAACAAGAGCGTCGGCCGGCTCGACGACCTCACCCTCACGAACATCAAGAAAGAGGACGCGGGCGGCGGCAAGTCGAAGATCTCGTACCACGCGAAGCTCCCCGTCGCGTGGGGCTCCAAGGTGAACCTCCCCGAGAGCTACGAGCTCAAGCTGCCGAAGGACGTCTCGGGCGAGGGCCAGTCGGCCTTCACCGAGAAGCACAAGCACGAGTGCGTCGACTGGGGCGCGCACGACGTCGACACCGGGAGCATGTGGTACTACTACCGGCCCAACAAGAGCGGCTGCAACATCACCGACGAAGAGATCGTCAAGACCACCGCCAAGGTCACGAAGAGCACCCTGAACACCGAGGGGAAGTATCCCGAGTATCACAAGGTGTGGGAGGACGATCGGCTCGAGGTCGTCGCCATCTTCGGCAAATACGAGGACGGCGCGACGACCGGCGACCCCGGCATCACCGGCTACAACTCGTTCGTCTCGTCCATGCGCACCAAGCTCGGCGCCCTCGGCGAGGTGAAGACGACGCCGGCCGACGTGCCCGCCTCGCCGGGCACGGCGATGCCCGACGTGAGCTTCGAGGCGAAGCTGGCCGACGGCAAGACGGTGAAGATCACCGCGCTCCTCGTCGACAACGTGCGCACCGCGGGCGCGGCCTTCGACCGCCGCTACGAGGAGCTGTCGACCCAGGCCGACCTCATCACCTACAACGGCCACGCCGGCCTCGGTCAGAACGTCCGCGCGCTCGCCCAGAAGGGCAAGTTCATCGCCGGCAAGTACCAGATCTTCTTCATGAACGGCTGCGACACGTTCGCGTACGTGGACGGCTCGCTCGCCCAGACGCGCGCGCGCTTGAACCCCGACGACCCGACGGGCACGAAGTACATGGAGTTCGTGACCAACGCGATGCCGTCGTACTTCTCGTCGATGCCCGCGGCGTCGACCGCGATGACGGCGGGCCTCCTCGATTTCCAGAACCCGAAGACCTACGACAAGATCTTCGAGGGCATCGATCGCGCCGAGGTCGTCCTCGTGACCGGCGAAGAGGACAACGTCTTCACCCCCGGCATGCCGATCGGCTCCGGCGGCGGCGGCGGCGGCGGCGGCGGCGTGGAGTTCAAGCCGTTCGAGGAGTCGGGCACCGTGACCAAGAGCCAGGAGAAGGCGTTCGCCTACGACGTGCCCGCCGGCAGCTACGTGATCGATCTCTCGGGCGACGCCGACGCCGATCTCTACGTCCGCAAGGGCGCGGCCGCCGAGCAGCGCAAGTACGACTGCCGCCCGTACAAGAGCGGCTCGGTCGAGCAGTGCAAGGTCACCTTCACCGAGCCGGGCAAGCTCCACGTCATGGTGCGCGGCTGGGCCGCGAGCTCGAACTTCAAGGTGAAGGGCGCGCGCCAGTAGCGAACCTCGCGCAAAACGCGGCGTGAACGCGGGTTGTCACCCGCGCGGGTGACGTGTCCCATTCGGACATTTTCGAAGAATCACGAGCGCTTGGGCGTCTCTTTGGCTACCTATTGGAAGGACCAGGGAGACACCACCATGCGCACCGTCACCGTCGCCGCCCCGCTTTGCCTCGCGTTCCTCGCGCTCGCCGCCTGCGAGTCCAGCTCCACGAGCTCGAGCTCGAGCTCGGGAGGATCGAGCTCCGGTGGCTCGAGCTCGGGAGGCAACCCCGCGCCCGGACAGCCCGACTTCGACGCGATGGCCAAGGGCGGCGACTGCGCCGCGCCCACCGGCGCCGGCGTCGAGCACCGCGGTGACATCACGACGGACCAGGTGTGGAAGGCCTCGGAGGGCGTCCACCGGATCGACTCCACCGTCCGCATCCTCGCGAACGTGACCATTGAGGCGTGCGCGCGCGTGGAGCTCTCCTCGAGCGGGCAGATCGAGGTCGGCTCCACGAGCGTGCCCGGCAAGCTCGTGACCGCGGGCACCCTCGAGGGCGGCAAGCTCTCGCCGGTGCTCATCGGCGCCAAGGATCCCGCGAAGCCGTGGGGCGCGATGGTCGTCAGCGGCCTCGCGAGCCTCGACATGTCGTACACGGTGGTGTCGGGCGGCGACGCGCCGGGCACGCAGCAGAACGGCGGCGGCCAGATCCGCGTCTTCGGCGAGAGCTCGCCCAGCAAGTCGGGCCTGCCCAAGGTGTCGAAGCAGGTGCGCTCCAACTGGCTCCTCGTCGAGGGCGCGCAGTCGTACGGCGTGCAGATGCTCTACTACGCCGGGTTCACCGACGACTCGACCGGCCTCGCGGTCCGCAAGACCAAGGGCGCCGCGCTCAAGATGGAGGTCGGCGCGGTGCAGGCGCTCCCGCCCGCGCTCCACTTCTCCGGCAACACGAGCGACGAGGTCTTCGTCGATCAGAGCTGGTCGGGCACGCTCGACCACACCTACCGCGCCCTCGGCGTCCCCTACCGCGTGATGGCGACGGTGTACCTCCAGCCGATCGAAGACGGCGCGCCGGCGAAGATGACGGTCGAGCCGGGCGTCACCCTCCGCTTCGACAACGGGCGGAACACCTCCGGGATCACGGTCGGCGCGACCGACAAACGCCAGGGCGTGGTCGTCGCCAAGGGCACGGCCGACAAGCCGATCAAGTTCACCTCCGCCAAGGCCGCGCCCGCCCCCGGGGACTGGATGGGCTTCTACTTCCGCTACTACCCGACGAGCGGCCACGCCTTCGAGCACGTCACCTTCGAGTACGCGGGCGCGCAGAGCGGCGCGGTGGGCTTCGGCTGCGGTCCGAAGGACAACGACGCGACCATCCTCATCCTCAACGAGCGGCCCACCGAGTCGTGGGTGAAGAACTGCACGTTCAAGAATGGCGGCGGCGAGACCGGCATCGTGCTCGGCTGGACCTCGGACGAGAGCGGCCCCGACTTCAAGGCCACGAACACCTTCGAGAGCATGCCCCAGTGCAGCGTCAGCCGCTGGCGCACCAAGGCCACCAACGGCTGCCCGAGCAGCGGCGTGACGCCCGACTGCCTGTGACCGCAGGCGTCAGAGCTTCAGCTTCTTGTACTTGATCCGGTGCGGCTGGTCGGCGTCGACGCCCAGCCGCTTCTTCCGGTCGGCCTCGTAGGCCTGGTAGTTCCCCTCGAACCACTCGACGTGGCTGTCGCCCTCGAACGCGAGGATGTGGGTCGCGATGCGGTCGAGGAACCACCGGTCGTGGCTGATGATGACCGCGCAGCCGGGGAAGTCGGCGAGCGCCTCCTCGAGGCCCCGCAGGGTCTCGACGTCGAGGTCGTTCGTCGGCTCGTCGAGGAGGAGGAAGTTGCCGCCGGTCTTGAGGAGCTTGGCGAGGTGCACGCGGTTGCGCTCGCCGCCCGAGAGCGTGCCCACCTTCTTCTGCTGGTCGGCGCCCTTGAAGCCGAACCAGTTGCAGTATGCACGTGATGGGACCTCGCGCTTGCCGAGCGCGAGCTTCTCCTCGCCGCCGGAGATCTCCTCCCAGACGCTTTTGTCGCCCTTCAGCGCCTCGCGGCTCTGGTCGACGTAGGCGATCTTCACCGTCTCGCCGACCCGCAGCGTGCCGGCGTCGGGCTTCTCCTCGCCGACGAGCATGCGAAACAGGGTGGTCTTGCCGGCGCCGTTCGGGCCGATGACGCCGACGATGCCGCTGCGAGGCAGCCGGAAGGTGAGGCCGTCGACGAGGAGGCGGTCGCCGAAGCCCTTGGTGAGCCCCTCGGCCTCGACCACCACGTCGCCGAGGCGCGGCCCGGGCGGGATGGAGATCTCGGCGCCGTCGGCCGGGCCCTTGTTGGCCTTGTTCACGAGCTCCTCGTAGGCGGCGAGGCGGGCCTTGCTCTTGGCCTGCCGGGCGCGGGGGCTCGAGCGCACCCACTCGAGCTCTTGCTTGAGCTTCCGCTGGCGGGCGCTCTCCTGCTTCTCCTCCTGCAGGAGGCGCGCGCTCTTCTGCTCGAGCCAGCCCGAGTAGTTGCCCTCGAAGGGGTAGCCCTTGCCGCGATCGAGCTCGAGGATCCACTGCGCGACGTCGTCGAGGAAGTAGCGGTCGTGGGTGACGGCGACGACGGTGCCCTTGTACTCCTTGAGGAAGCGCTCGAGCCACGCGACGCTCTCGGCGTCGAGGTGGTTGGTCGGCTCGTCGAGGAGGAGCATGTCCGGGTTCTCGAGGAGGACGCGGCAGAGCGCGACGCGGCGCTTCTCGCCGCCGGAGAGGTGCTTGATCTCGGCGTCGCCGGGGGGGCAGCGGAGGGCGTCCATCGCCGACTCCACCTTCTGATCGAGCGACCAGGCGTCGGCGGCGTCGAGCTTGTCCTGGAGCTCGCCCTGCTTGGCGAGGAGCTTCTCCATCTCGTCCGCGTCCATCGGGTCGCCGAGCTTGGCGCTCACCTCCTCGAACTCGGTGATGAGGTTCTTCACGTCGGCGACCGCGAGGTCCACCGCCTCGCGCACCGTCGTCGCGCTCCCGAGGTCGGGCTCCTGGGCGAAGTAGCCGACCTTGATCCCCGGGTGCGGGCGCGCCTCGCCGTAGATGTCCTTGTCGACCCCCGCCATGATGCGGAGCAGGCTCGACTTGCCGGAGCCGTTCGAGCCGATGACGCCGATCTTGGCGCCGGGGAGGAAGGCGAGGGTGATGTTCTCGAGCACCTTCTTGTCGGGAGGGTGGACCTTCGACACCTGGCGCATCGTGAAGATGAAATCCATGGCGCTCATGGGTACATCCAAATCGCCCGGAAAAGAAGGGTGAGCCGCGCTCGGCGGCCGGCGACCGTCAGTTGAGGTCGGACTTGCCGGGGCCGCTCGGCGGCGGGGGCGAGCTGCCGCCGGGGCTCTGCGGCGGCGCGGCGCCGCCCGGCCCCCGCGGCGGACCGAGGCGCATGTGCGCGAGCGCGTGGAGGACCGGGTCCATCGACCGCGCCACGCCGAAGAAGAGCTGCGTGTTCGGGCTGCTCTGCTGGAAGCCGGTGAGCGCGAACATGAGGCCGGCGAGCGCGCACCGCCCCCCGGAGCGCTCGACGACGAGCGGGCAGCCGGCGGTCCCCGGGAGCGCCACCGCCGTCGAGTAGATCGAGGCCGAGGTGTTCGCGACGGCGCTCACGATGCCTCCCATGACGAAGGGGGTGGGCTTGGGGTCGAGACCCTCGATCCCGGTGGGCACGCCGATGGTGTACGCCGGCGCCGACGGCACGACGAGGGCGAGAGGGAGGCAGTCCTCCGGCGTGAGGACGCGCAAGCTCGTCTCGGCGGCGTGCTGGAAGGGGTGGGCGGCGATGCCGAGCTGGTGGTTCACGACCCACGAGATGGTGCCCGGTTTGCCGAGCGACAGCTCGCCGATCGCCTCGCCCCGCGGCGACTCGATGATGCCGATCAGCGGCTGGCCGCTCGCGACGACGTGGGCGGCGGTGACGAGCCAGGTGAGCTCGCCGACGCGGACCGCGACCGCGGTGCCCTTCGCCATGAAGCCGGTCGGGGTGCGGTCGCCGATGGGGACGATGGCCTTGAGCCACTCCGGGGTGAGCATGG
>JAEUKG010000996.1 GCA_016794325.1 Myxococcales bacterium
GACGACCTGGGAGTGGGAGAAGGCGGCCGCGCACTTCGCCGCCGCCGCCGACGGCGCGGCCCGCGACGACTCGCTCTTCGCCGAGCTCGCCGTCCTCCGGGGCGGCGCCGGCGACCACGCCGGCGCGCTCGCCGCCGCCCAGCCCGGCCTCCGCCTCCAGCCGCGCGACGCCGACCTCCTGCGCGTCCAGTCGCTCGCGATGGACAGCCTCGGGAGCCCCGCGAGCGAGCGGGCGCTCGCGACCGCGGCCTTCCTCGAGAGGCGCACGCCCGACGCCGCCCCGGGCGTGCGCGCCAAGTGCAGCGCGAAGGTGCCGGGCTGCGCCAACGAGCGGCTACCGGTTCACTCGCACGCGATGATCGTCCGGCGCTGAGCGGCGCGGCGGCGGGCTCGTCTTGCGCCCGTTGGGCGAGGGCGCCCCGTCTCCGAGCGCCGCGATCACGTCGCTGAAGTCGTCGTCGAGCCCCTCGATCACGATCGCGCCTCCTTCGGAGAGCTCGATGCGGGTGATCCCGGGGTGCTCGGCCTCGAGCTCGTCGATCGCGGCGCCGCGCGGCGTCGAGGGCGGAGGGCCGCGGTGCGACGACGGCGGGGGCGGCTCGGGGGCGCGGGCGGTCGCGGCGATCTCGAGGGCGCGGCGCACCGCGGCCCCGAGCTCGTCCGACTTCAGCGGCTTGCTGAGGAAGCGGTAGATCTCGCCCTCGTTGATCGCGCGGACGACCGCGTCGAGGCTCGCCTGCCCGGTGAGCATGATGCGCACCGTGGAGGGGTAGAGCTCCTTGACCTTGGTGAGCAGCTCGGAGCCCGACACCCCCGGCATCCGCTCGTCCGACACCACGACCGCGACGCTCTCGCGGGCGAGGATCTCGAGCGCCGCCGCGGCGGACTCGGCGGTGAGGATCCGGAACGGCTCCTTGCGGAGCAGCGCGCGCAAGCTCTCGAGGACCTGAGGCTCGTCGTCCACGAACAAAACGTTCGGCTTCATGTTCAGTCTCCTTGCCCGTCGACCCGCTCTCGGTAGAGGCGGACCTCTTCGTACGAAACGCGCTCCCACTCCGCGAGCTGGCACGCGTCGACCCCGGCCGCGGCGAGGTACCCCGCGTCGAGGCCGCCGTCGTCCGACTGCGGCGTCCCCGCGAGCATCCGCGAGACCTGCTCGGCGGCCACGTGCACGAGGGCCACCGAGTCCAGGCCCTCGGTGGGCGCGAGCGCGGCGGGCTGGTGGTGGTAGGCCACGGCCTCGACGATCGAGCGGGGCAGCCCCCACAGGCCGAGGAGGTACGCGCCGACCTCGGCGTGCGACACGCCGAGCGCGACCTGCTCGCGGACGTATTTCGGGGACCCGGGCTCCGCGCTCGCCGCCGTCTTCGCGAGGGTGTCGGCCGCCACCATCAACAGGACGAGCTCGCCGACGTCGAGGAGGAGCGCGCTCGTGAACGCCTCGTCCCGGATCTTGTCGTCCCCGGCGAGGCGCTTGGCGACGCGCGCGGTGAGCAGCGACCGGACCTGCAGCGCCGCCGGGTCGTACCCCGACACCCGCACCTTCGGCACCGACGAGAAGAGCTGCTCGGTGAGCGCGAGGCTTCGCACGATATCCACACCGAGATAGCCCACCGCGCGCTCCACCGACACCACGCGGCTCGCGAGCCCGAAGTAGCTGGAGTTCACGAGCTGCAGCGCCTTGGCGGCGAGCGCGGGGTCGCCCTCGACGATCCCGGCGATGCGCCGGATCGAGGTGTCCTCCTCGCCGAGCGCGGCGACGAGATCGCGATAGACGTGGCTCGGCGTCGGCAGGCGGTCGAGCTTGCCGATCAGCGCCTTGAGCCGCTCGTCCGCGAGCTTCTCCCGGAGCGTGCAGGTGCGCTCGATCACCGCCGCCAGCACCTCCACGCTGCAGGGCTTGGCGAGGTACTGGTGCGAGACGGGGACCGCCCGCAGGATCGCGTCCTCGTTGGCGTGGCCCGAGAGCACGATGCGGGTGGTCTGCGGGTATTCGGCCTGGATCTGCGCGAGCAGGGCCGGCCCGTCCATGCGCGGCATCTGCATGTCGGTCACGACGACGTCGAAGGGCTGCTCGGCGAGCTTGTCGAGCGCGACGTCCGCGCTCACCGCGAAGTCCATCTGCCATGCCGCCCGGTACTTGCGCAGCGCGACGCGGAGCCCGTCGAGGACCCCTTGCTCGTCGTCCACGAACAGGACTCGCTTCACGCTGCCTCCTTATGCGCGGGCTTGCCCCCGATCGGCACCGCAATGCGAAACGTCGTCCCCACGCCCACCGTCGACTCGACCTCGATGCGTCCGCCGTGTTTGTTCACGACGACGTTGTGGGCGATGGCGAGGCCCTGCCCCGTCCCCTTCCCGACCGGCTTGGTGGTGAAGAACGGGTCGAAGATCTTCGCCTTCACGTCGTCGGGCATGCCCTTGCCCGTGTCGGCGATGGAGATCACGGCGTCGTCGCCCTCACGGAGCAGGCGGACCGTGATCTTCCCGCGCTGGCCGGTGGAGCCGACCACGTCGCCGATGGCGTGCGACGCGTTGACGACCATGTTGAGGATCGCCTGGTTGAGCTCGCCCACGCAGCACGTCACCGGCGGCAGGGGGGCGAGCTCGGTCTCGACGTCGGCGACGTATTTGTACTCGTTCTTGGCGATGGTGAGGGTGCTCTGGATCGCGCTCGCGAGGTCGACCGCGATCTGCTCGGTCTGCTCCGGGTGCGCGAACTCCTTCATCGCCCGCACGATGGTCGCGACCCGCTCGAGCCCGTCGATCGACCGCTTCGCCGCGCGCGGGAGCTCCTCCACGAGGAACGGGAGGTCGATCTCCTCCTCCACCTGCGCGATCTGGGCGAGCGCGCGCGGGCCGTAGCCGGCCACGCGGAGGCTCTCGTGGAGGGAGAGCAGGCGCTGGATGTCGGCGAAGGCGTCGCGCATGAAGGCCACGCTGTCGCCGACGAACTGGAGCGGGGTGTTGATCTCGTGCGCGATGCCGGAGGCGAGGCGGCCCACCGTCTCGAGCTTCTGCGCTTGCCGTAGCTCGAACGCGAGCTGGCGCCGCTCGGTCACGTCGTCGAGCACGACGACGTGGTGGACGACGGAGCCGTCGGCCTCCTTGATCGCCGACGCCGCGACCTCGACGACCATGATCTCGCCGCTCTTGCGCCGCATCGAGCACTCGAAGAGCGCGGCCGGTCCGCTCAGGTCGATGTGCTGCTCCTTGCTCGCGTTGAGCGACGTGATCGACATGCCCTCGAGCTCGCTCAGCTCGTAGCCGGCCATCTTGGCGAACGCGGCGTTGCACTGGGCGACGCTGCCGTCGGGCTCCAGGATCGCGATGCCGAGCGCGGCGGAGTCGAAGACCGCGCGGAAGTGGGCGCGCTCGCTCGCCACGCGGTTGAAGGCCGCCTGCATCTCGAGCTCGGACAGCGCGGCCGATCGCTCGAAGCGCTCGCGCTCGAGGTCGGCGGCCGAATAGGCCGCGTCGACCTCGGCCACCAGCCTCGCGAACGCGGCCGCGGTCGGCGCCTCGCCCTCGGAGAGGGCGAGCTTCTTCAGCTGGCGTGCGAGCAGCGGGTGATGCGGAGACGCGGGCATCGCGAAGAGACCTCGCGATGTGGAACGGACGGCCCCGCGCGGCCTTGAGCTACTTCACCCGGCGCAGGAGCTTGGCGACCGAGAGCGCGTTCCACGCGGCGAAGCCGGCGAACAGCGCGACGAGCATCATGGCCCAGCGGCCGTCTTGCGGAGCCTCGCCGTCGACGAGGAGCCACGCGTTGGCCGGCACCTTCCGCCCCGACGCTTGCTCGAGCGCCGACCGCAGGCCGCGGTGCTTCGGCCCCGCGTCGTCCAGCCGAACGAGCCTCCCGGCGAACTGCGACGGGGGCACGTAGCGCGCGCCCTCCTGACCGGGCTTCAGTCGCACCTCCACCCACACATCGGGGTGGCCGGCGACGGGGAACGCGCGGAACGAGTCGCTGCGGAAGGGCCGCTCGTAGCGAATGGCTCCGCTGGCGCCGAGGGTCGCCGTCCCGCGGATGTAGCTGTTTTCGGCGAACCCCTCGCGCGGCGCCGTGGCGAGCTCGCCCACGTCGGTGATCGAGGGGGACGCGAGCGCATAACCCACGTCTTTCCGGAGCATTACACACATCGCCACGGAGGCGATGGCGGTCGCCAAGAGGAGGGCGACCGTCGCCGTGCGGCCGGTCTTCGGCGGCGCGGGGAGGGCCAGCAGCTCCGGGTCCACCTCGTCGGCGGCGCCGATCAGGAGCTCGGGGTCTTGGGTCTTGGCGATGTTGGACACGAGATACCCTAGGACAATTCGGAGGTTAGCACGAACTTGAGGGGACGGCCCGTCGAAAGGTGAGCCGGCGCCGTTCGTGCGCCGAGGTCCGTCGTACCCGGACGGACAGTGGCCCCTCGAGAAAGTTCCACCGCGATCCTCCCGCGACCCGACAAAGCCCGCCCGCCCCCCAAAACGGCCGTCGCGCGCCGCGCATGAGGGCAGCGCGAGCCGCCGGACCCCGACCGTTTGACCCCCGCCCGCGCGACCGTGGTAGGCTGGGCCTCGACATGGCCAAGAACGTCGTCTGTCCCTCCTGCGGTTTCGAAAAGAACCCCCCGGGCAGCACACGCTGCGCGTCCTGCGGCGCCAAGATCGAGGCGCTCGGCAAGGCGCGGCGCGACAACGACGCCGAGCACCGCTACCAGCAGGAGGGGATCAGCATCCAGTGGATGTTCATCGCCCTCGCCGTCCAGGGCGTGCTCACGGCCGCGCTCGTGTTCGGGCTGCCGAAGATCATCACCGCCATCGACCTCGAGGGCGGCAACGGCATGATCGTCTGCGTGCCGGTGTGGTTCGTCGGCGGTATCCTCGTCGGGATGATCTCGCCGGGCCGCACCTTCTTGGAGCCCACCATCGCCGCCTTCCTCGTGGCGATTCCCTCGACGTTCTTGCTCGTGCAGAGCCAGACGGTGCGCACGTTGCCGACGTTCCTCTACGTGATCCTGAGCGGCATTGGGATCATGTTCACGCTCATCGGCGCGTACATCGGCGAGCGAATCCAACTCGGGCCCCCGCCCAAACCGACCGAATAGCGCGCGCGAATCGGAGAGAGCGCCCGCGGAGGCGGCTCTCAGGGCCGGGCCGCCGAGGCGCGCGCGCCCTCTTTGCGGACGCGCCGCCAGGTGTCGAGCGCCTTCTCCAGATCGCGCGCGGCGCGCGGCGAGCTGCACTCGACCGTCTCGACGAGCGCGTCGTTCTTGAAGATCTGCACGAAGACGCCCGCGGCCTCGAGCTCCACCTCGTCGAGCGCGATCGCCCGGCGCCCCGCCAGGCTCCGCACCACGACCCCGTCGCGACCGACCCGCACCACGCGCTGGACGACCCGAGCCACGAGCACCGGCGCCCAGACCGCCGCCGCGATCACGAGCGCCCACGCGACGCGATCCCCCTCGTCGAGGCGAGAGCCGAGCAAGCGGGCGACGACGCCGGTGGCGACGAGCGCAGCGCCGAGCACCGCGAAGCCTTGTTTGCCGAACGGTCCGCGCGCGGCGAACTGGCTCGCGGACGGCGCGCCGTCCAACCCCAGCGTCGCGAGCAGGCTCGCGCGCTCGAGCTCGGCGAGCCGCACCGCGATCGAGCGACCGCCGGCGTCGAAGAGCGTGACGTCCCAGACGCCGCGCTGCGAGACGAGGTCCACCGCCACGACCTCCCCCTGGAGGGCGACGCCGCCGCGCGACTGACCCTCACGGCGGAAGCGGAGGCCGGTCTCGCCGAGGCGGAGCTCGCCCGGCACGGACCGCGCGGGGCCGCCGAAATGGGCGAGCAGGGCGGCGACGGCGGAGAGCGCCGCGAACGCCGCCAGCGCGAGCGACGGCTTCGGCGCGAGCAGCGCGAGCGCGCCGACGCCGGCGACGATCGCGGGGACGCCCGGGATCGGCACGCGAGCGGTCGCGCGCCAGCTGCGCGCGGGCGCACGCTCACGCGACGAGGCCGCGGACATCCCCCCTCACCGGCGCCAAGGCGACCACGATGCGCCGCCCAGGAGCGGCGGCGCCCCCACGATCAGGCGTCTTTCTGGTCGCGGACGCGGGCGGCCTTGCCCTGCAGCTCGCGCAGGTAGAAGAGGCGCGACCGGCGCACGACGCCCTTCGACACGATCTCGATCTTGTCGATGCGGGGCGAGTGGAGCAAGAAGACGCGCTCGACGCCGACGTTGAAGCTCACCTTGCGCACGGTGAACGTGCTGCGAGCGCCGGCGCGGTGCCGCTTGATGACGACGCCCTGGAAGACCTGGATGCGGTCCTTGTCGCCCTCGACGATCTTGTAGTGGACGCGGAGCGTGTCGCCCACGCGGAACTCCGGGAGGTCGGACCGGACGAGGGACTGCTCGAATTCCTGGATCTTCGTCATATTCATGGCGCGTGGCTGCTCGGTAGAAGGGGTCGGCCTTAAAGCACGCGGTATTAGGCCTGTCAATCGTGGGCCGGCCGGTGGTAGAAACCCGCCTCATGCCGCTCATCGTCGGGCAAGACGCGCCGGAGTTCGAGGCCACCGCGAGCGACGGTCGTCGCGTCGCCCTCGCCGACCTGCGGGGCAAGAAGAACCTCGTCCTCTACTTCTATCCCGGTGACTTCACTCCGGTTTGCACCAAGGAGACGTGCTCCTTTCGCGACATGTACGCCGATCTCGTGTCGAAAGACACCGAGGTCCTCGGGGTGAGCACCGACGACGACGCGTCCCACGCGAAGTTCGCCGCGAAATACGACGTGGGCTTCCCCCTCGTCGCCGACCCGGAGATGAAGCTGGCCCGGCTCTACGGCGTGCAAGACGGCCCGCTCGGGCTCTTGCGCGAGCTCTTGAAGCGCGTCCGCCGGGTCACCTACGTGATCGACAAGCGCGGCAAGATCGCGGGGGTCTTCACCGGCGAGCTGCAGGCGGCGAAGCACACGGTGGGCGTGCAGAAGCTGATCGCCGAGCTCGCGCGCTCGGCTTGACATCCCCCGCTCGGGCGTCTACTTCCCACCCCCCCGCGGAGCTCCCTCCTCGGGCGACCTGAACGCGTGGGTCTCATCCCCCTCGGTCCTCGCTCCAAAGGACCGATCGCCGCGAGGCGAACGCCGACGGGCCGCGTGTCGACCCATCTCTCACCTGCTTGGAGCGCGAGGTCCCCATGAACCAGAAACCCGGCATCATCGGCAAGAAGCTCGGCTTCACCCAGTTCTACAACGACGCGGGCGACGTGATCCGTTGCACCGTCATCGAGGCTCCGAACGTCACCGTCCTCGGCAAGCGCACGAAGGAGAAGGACGGCTACGTCGCCCTCGTCCTCGGCATGACCGACGCGAAGGAGAAGCACCTCACCAAGCCGCAGCTCGGCGCCTTCAAGAAGGCGGGCGTGCCCGCGAAGCGCGTGGTGAAGGAGCTCCGCTGCCACGACGACTTCGCCGCGAAGTTCGAGGTCGGCCAGGTCGTGAAGCTCGACCAGGTGTTCGAGGTCGGCCAGCTCGTGGACGCGAAGGGCAAGACCCGCGGCCGCGGCTTCACCGGCGTCATGCGCCGCTGGAACTTCGCCGGCTTCGTGCAGACGCACGGAACCCACGAGTACCGCCGCCACGGCGGATCGATCGGTACCAACATGACCCCGGGCCGCACCCTCCCCAACGTGAAGATGGGCGGCCAATACGGCGACGAGACGCTCAGCGTCCTCAACCTCACCGTCGCGAAGATCGACGCGGAGCGCGGGCTCCTCTTCATCCAGGGCGGCGTCCCCGGCGCGAAGAGCTCGCTCGTCACCATCCGTCACGCGATCAAGGCCAAGCCCAAGGCCTGACGCGTCGCACGGCGAAAACGACGGCGGCGGCTCGCGCAAGCGCAGGCCGCCGCTCTCGTTTTGTCGTCGGTCGGGTCGGTCAGGGCCGCGCCAGGCTCACTCGTCGTCGCTGGTCCATCCGCGAGCGCGGTGCCAGCTCTCGGCCGAGACGCCGCGGACCGGCGGGCTCTCCTCCCACTCGATGTCGAGGTCGAGGAGCGAGGGCGCGCGCGGGCGCGCCGGCTTCGACTGCACGACGGGCTGGGACTGGAAAGCGGACACACCGAACAGGCTGCGTACCATGCCGGGAAGGAGTGCAACCGGCAGACCATCCAGCGCCGGCAGAACCATGCAGCCGGAGTGGAAGGCACCCACCAGGCATCGCGTAGATGCGCGGATCCATCGGCCTTTCCGTGGGGGCTGCCGGCCGCAGAGGGTGAGCCTCAGGCTGGATCCCCGGACCTGCGGGGAGAAGGCGCGCACGACACCTACATCGGGGGTGGTCGGACTATCCTCCTCGCGTGCCGATCGACGCGCGCCACCTCCGACGCCACGCCGCCGCGCGGACGCTGTTCGCGCCGACCACGACCGCTGAGGCGGTCGCCCGGCTCGGCTTCGTGCAGGCGGACCCCATCCGCGCCCCGGCGCGCGCCCAGGACCTCGTCCTGCGCCACCGCGCGCGCGGCTACCGGGACGGCGACCTCGAGCGCCGCTACGCCGAGCTGGACGTGGAGGAGGACCTCTTCGTCAACTACGGCTTCATGCCGCGCAGCGTCGCCGCGCTGCTCCACCCGCGCGGCCCCCACCACCGGTGGGGGCGCGCCGAGCGCGCGCGCGCGGCCCGCCTCCTCGCCGTCGTGCGCGATCGCGGGGAGGTCCACCCCCGCGACGTCGACGACGGTCGCACGGTGGCGAACG
>JAEUKG010000325.1 GCA_016794325.1 Myxococcales bacterium
CGCTGTCGGCCGCATCGCGGGCGATCAGGTGACGAACGTGAGCAGCGACGTCCAGCTCGAGGTCGGGTACACCTACGACGCCGCGTGCCTGCCGACCTTCGAGTGTCGGCTCCGCAGCACACAAGCGGTCGGCTACGAGCCCGACGGGACGGTGTACATCGGCACCTACTCGGTCGCCGGCGTTCCGCTCCGGAGCTACCACTATCACTACGAGGATCCCGCCCATCCCTCGTGGCCGACTCGGGTGACCGCGGACGTCATCGGCGGCGTCCCCAACATCGGCAATGCGCGCGGCGCGCCCGAAGGCGCGAACACGGCGCCCTCCCCGCCGACCCAGACCGTGGCGGGGGAGATCCAGCTCGCGAGCTTCGAGCGCGACGGCTTCGGCAACATCGTGCAGACCGAGGGGCCGCCCGGCCTCGGCATCTGCACGCAGGTGGCGTTCGACCCCGCGTACGCCCAGTTCCCGACGACGATCGATCGCTTCGTCCACGGCTGCGGCACGGACTCGCTGATGGAGAACGTGATCTGGGACCGCGGCTTCGGCGTCCCGACCACCCACATCGCGGCGGACGGCGGGCACACGGTGACCACCCTCGACGCGTTCGGGCGGCCCGTCACCGTCGAGCGGCCCGCCCCGGACGGCGCGGCGGGCGCCACGGTGAAGACCGACAGCTATGCATACAAGGATACAGGTCCCGTCATGTGGACGAAGCACCTCGTCCACCCCTACGCGGGCTTCCTGGAGCTCACGGGCAAGGAGTACGCGCTGACCAACGCGCTCGGCGAAGACGTCGCGCACATGCGCACCGGCGACCCTGTGGCGGGGCGGGAGTGGATCGTGGATCGGGCCGTGACGTTGGACGCGCTCGGCGCGGTGACGAGCTCGTCGTGGCCTGGCTTCACGTCGGTCGATCCGGAGGTCGCGGCCTCGACGCTGAGCCTCGCCTACACGACCCCGGGGCCGACGGGCACCGCGGAGCGCGACGGCTTTCACCGTGTGGTGAAGGTGCGCCGCAACGGCCAAGAGGTCCGCCGCACGACGTACGGGATGTTCGAGGTGTTGTCGCAGGACGTCGCGCAGCTCGCGGTGGGCCCCCACCAGGGGAAGTGGACTCGGACGAAGCTCGACGGTCACGGGCGCGCCGTCCAGACCGAGCAAGCGGTGGGCGGCGACGTGATCACGACGAGCGTGGAGCTGTCGCCGCTCGGCGAGCCGGTGCGAGTCCACCGCACGCACACCGGCGCCGACGGGCCGCCGGCCTACACGCGGGAGCTCCAATACGACACGCCGGGCCGTGTGGCGCAGGGGTACGAGCCCAACACAGGGTTCTTCCTCTATGTGTGGGACGACGCCGGGCGCCTGGTCGGGACTGCCGACCAGCGCGGCTGCGGGAAGAACATGTTCTACGACGGCCTCTCGCGCGTGACCGTCGAGGACTTCTCGCCGTGCGAGGCGGGCCACGCGCCGTACAGCGGGTACGACCCGATCGTGAACAACCTCGACGCCGCTGAGGTGCGCTACGTCTACGACGCCTACGAGGCGGGGCAGGTCCAACCCGAGCCCGGCTTCGCGGACGACGCGCTGCTCGCGAAAGGCAAGTTGGTGGCCGCGTACGATCGCGGCGCCAAGACGCGGTACAACTACGACGTCCGGGGACGGACGCGGCGGGTGTCGCGGCAGATCGCGAAGCCCGGGGCGCCCGCGGCGGTGGAGGCCGATCGGTACACGGCGCACGCGTTCGTGCGGCGGGTGCTGTACGACAACGTCGACCGCGCGATCGGGCAGGAGACGGGCGCGGACGTCGGGGCGCTGCTCGCGCCGGACGGCACGAGCGTGGTCGCGCTGGCGTATGCGATGCGCGGCTCGCTCCAGGCCATCGGCTCGAGCTACGGCCCGCTCGTCTCGAACCAGGTGTTCGCTGCCGATGGGAAGCCGGAGAGCGCGACGCTGGGCGACCTCGCGGGGACGTCGGCGACGTGGGAGTACGACGGCTACCGGCGGAACACGCGGTACGCGGTGGCGCGGCTGGCGCCGGCGCAGTGGATCGGGAGCCCGAG
>JAEUKG010001024.1 GCA_016794325.1 Myxococcales bacterium
CCGTTGCGCGCTCCATTCGGGCCGCGGCGATCGCGATCGCCACGGCGACGGCCTCGCGGTCCTCCGCCGGAACCGTCGGATACCCGAGGAGCGCGTCCTTGTGCCGATCGATGAAGCCGGTGTCGTAGTTGCCCGCGACGAAGTCGGGATGTGACAGCAGCTTGTCGTGGAAGGCGAGGTTCGTGCGGATGCCCGTCACGATGTACTCGCTGAGGGCGCGACGCATCCGCATGATGGCGCGCTCGCGCGTGGGCGCCCACACGGACAGCTTGGAGACGAGCGGGTCGTAGTAGCTCGAGATCTCGGCGCCCGGGTACGCCCCGCCGTCGTCGCGGACCCCCGGCCCCGACGGCGTGACGAGGTGCTCGATCCTCCCCGGAGACGGGAGAAAACCGTTCGAAGGATCTTCCGCGTACACGCGGCACTCGATGGCCGCGCCGCGCGCCTCGATACCCTCCTGGGCAAAGGCGAGCGGCTCGCCCTGAGCGATGAGGACCATCTCCCGCACGAGGTCGAGCCCGGTGATGAGCTCGGTCACCGGGTGCTCCACCTGGAGGCGCGTGTTCATCTCCAGGAAGTAGAAGCTGCCGTCCTCCCCGAGCAGGAACTCGAACGTGCCTGCGGAGTGATAGCCGACGGCCTTCGCCCCCTGGACGGCGATCGCGCCCATCTTGGCGATGAGCTCGCGAGTCGCGGTCCTGGCGGGCGACGGCGTCTCCTCGACGACCTTCTGGTTACGTCGCTGGATCGAGCAGTCGCGCTCGAAGACGTGGACCATGTTGCCGTCGCGGTCGCCGAGCACCTGGATCTCGACGTGCCGCGGGCGGATGATCGCCTTCTCGAGGTAGACGGTGTCGTCGCCGAAGAACTTCTTCGCCTCGCTGCGCGCGCGCTCCCAGGCGCTCGCCATCTCCTCGGGGGCGTGGACGAGCCGCATGCCCTTGCCGCCGCCGCCGGAGGCGGCCTTGAGCATCACCGGGAAGCCGATCTTCTTCGCCGCGGCGACCGCCTCCTCGGCGGTGTCGCACATCGCGCCGGGGACGATGGGGACGCCCGCCTCCGCCATCTTCTTGCGCGCCGCCGTCTTCGAGCCCATCTGGCGCATCGCGCTCGCGGGCGGGCCGATGAAGGTGATGCCCGCCGCCTCGCACGCCTCGACGAAGGCCGCGTTTTCGCTCAAGAATCCGTAGCCGGGGTGGATGGCGTCGCACCCCGCCTTCTTCGCGACGTCGATGACCTTGTCGATGCGGAGGTAGCTCTCGCTCGCGGCCGGCGGCCCGAGCCGGTAGGCCTCGTCGGCGGTGCGCACGTGGAGGCTCGCGCGGTCGGCGTCGGAGTAGACCCCCACCGCCCGGATGCCGAGCTCGTGGAGGGTGCGCATCACTCGGACCGCGATCTCACCCCGGTTCGCGACGAGGACCTTCTTGAAGGTGCGAGGCATGGCCCTCACGTCTACCACGTTTCGGTGGGCGGGAGCGCCCGCCGGCGGGGCGCCGTCAGGGCCAGTTGAAGAGCTCGCGGCAGAGGATGCCGAGGCCGCAGCTCGCGGCGTTGGCGGCGAACGACAAGAGGAGCGGGCTCCGGAGCGACCACCACCGCTCGCGGTGGCCGGTGACGCGGAGGAAGACCGCCTCGGTGACGACGACGAAGCTCTCGCCGAAGACGACGTACGCGAGGTAGCTCGAGGGCCAGAGCGGGGGGATCACCCACCAGAGGATCGGGTGGGTGATGGCGCTCGCCCCGAACGCCCGCAGCGCTCGGGCGCGGCCCCGGACGAGGACGAGGTAGATGGGGATCTCGATCGCCTGGGTGAACGCGAAGGCGCGCGCCCAAGCCGCGAACGTGATCTCCAGATCCACGGCGGGACCGATAGCACGTTCTGGTACCTTGGCCGTCATGGCGCGCGACAAGCGCACGCTCCCCTTCGATTTCACCGAGCTGCCACGACCCGTGCCCGCGTCGGTGCCCGCGCCCTCGGCCTCGCGCGCGCCCGCGCCGCGGCCGCCGGAGGCGCCGGCGGCGCCCGAGGTCGTGGTCTACACCGTGGCCGAGCTCGGGCTCGGGCTCCGGGGCGCGCTCGAGGGGGCGTTCGGCGGCGCGCCGGTGTGGGTCGAGGGCGAGATCACCGGGGCGCGGCCGGCCTCCAGCGGGCACTTGTATTTTACACTCAAAGACGAGGAGGAGGAGGCGTCGGTCGACGTCGTCGTCTACCGCTCGAGCCTCACCCCGCGGATGCGCGCCCTCGTCCGCGACGGGATGAAGGTGCAGGTCCGCGGCAAGGCGACCTTCTGGGCGCCGCGCGGCCGCGTGCAGCTCGTCGCCGACCGGCTCAAGCCGGCGGGGGCGGGGGCGCTCCTCGTCGCGCTCGAGGAGCTCAAGGCGCGGCTCGCCGCCGAGGGGCTCTTCGCGCCCGAGGCCAAGCGCAAGCTCCCGGCGGAGCCGCGCTGCATTGGCGTGGTCACGAGCGCGCAGGGGGCGGTGATTCACGACATCTGCAAGGTCGCGTTCCGTCGCGGCGGCGCCCGGATCCTCCTCGCCGACGCGCAGGTGCAAGGGGCGGGGGCGACCGACTCGATCGTGCGCGCGCTCAAGCTGCTGTCGCGCGTGCCCGAGGTCGACGTGATCATCATCGGCCGGGGCGGCGGCTCGGCCGACGACCTCATGGCGTTCAACGACGAGCTCGTCGTGCGGGCGGTCGCGGCGAGCCGGGTGCCGGTGGTGAGCGCGATCGGGCACGAGGTCGACGTGACGCTCACCGACTTCGCGGCCGACGTGCGCGCGGCGACCCCGTCGCAGGCGGCGGAGCTCGTGGTGCCCGATCGGCGCCAGCGCGCGACCCAGCTCCAGGAGAAGAAGGCGCGGCTCTGGCGCGCGATGCAGCAGGCGCTCGCGCACGGGCGCCTCGACCTCGGGCGGGTGGAGCGCATGCTCCGCGACCCGCGCCTCGTCCTCGCGGCGGCCCAGCAGCGGGTCGACGATCTCGACGGCCGGCTCACGAGCGCGATGGCGCGGCAGGCGCGGTCTCGGGCCGACGTCGCCCAGCGGCTCGCGGCGCGCCTGAGCGCCCGGCACCCGCGCGTCGTGCTCGCGCAGCACCGCGCGGCGCTCACCAAGCTCGATCGCGATCTGCACGAGCTCGGCCGCGACCTCGTCGGCGGGCGCGCGCCGGAGCTCCGCGAGCTCGCGGCGCGGCTCGACGCGATGAGCCCGCTCAAGGTCCTCGGCCGGGGGTACGCCATCGCCACCTTGCCCGACGGGCGCGCGGTCCGCGACGCCGCCGAGGTCGAGCCGGGGGACGAGCTCACCGTCCGCGTCGCGCGCGGGGCCGTCGTCGCGGTGGTGAAGGGGGGCGGGTGAGCGCGGCGCTGCGGTTCGCGGTGGTGGGCGATCCCGTCGCGCACTCCAAGAGCCCGGCCATGCACCGCGCGGCCTACGCCGCGCTGGGCTTGCCGCACGTGTACGACGCGGTGCGCGTGACCGCGGAGGAGCTCCCGGGCTTCGTCGAGCGCCTCCGCGCGGGCGAATACGCGGGGCTCAACGTCACCGTGCCCCACAAGGTCCGCGCCCTCGAGCTCGCCGACGACGCCGACCCCGGGGCGCGCGCCGTCCGCGCCGCGAACACGCTCGTCGCGCGCGAGGGCGCGGTCGTGGCCCACAACACCGACGTCCCGGCCCTCGCGGCGGAGATCGCCCGGCTCGGCGCGGGATCGGGCGGCGACGCGCTCGTGCTCGGCTCGGGCGGCGCCGCGCGGGCGGCGGCGGCCGCCGCGCGGGCGGCGGGCTTCGCGAGGGTGGTGGTGCG
>JAEUKG010001029.1 GCA_016794325.1 Myxococcales bacterium
GGTCACGGTGTCAGCGGTAGCTCCAGCGGAGGCGGTCGACGCCGATGCTCGCGTTCGCGCCGACCAGCACGCGGTTGATGCCGACGTTGACCGTCAGCTCGCCCGCGTCGGCCGAGAACTCGGTCGTCTGGCTCGTGCCTATCGTGACCGGGGGCTCGCAGGTGGCCAGAGTGGAGGAGACCGTCAGCGCCCCGATCTTCACGCTCCAGCGGAGCCGATGGTTCGCGGGGCCGGCGGGCCGGGGGGTGGGGGAGGAGCAGACCCGCGTGGCGCCGCCGCCGGGGGAGATGCACGTCACGTAGGTCGTGTCGCGCGCCTCGACCGTGATCTCACCCTCGCCGGAGGCGATCCGCCCGACGACGAAGCGGCCGAACGAGCTCAGGTCGAGATCGAGGTTGAGGTCTCGGTTCGGGGTGCGCGCGAGCGGCCTCGTCACGAAGCCGACTTCGGCGGACGTGGTGGCGAACAGGAAGCCCTCGCTGCCCTTCACCGTGGGCACGACGCCGCCGCTCGGCCAGGCGCCGGAGTTGCTGTACTTGAAGCAGTCGGTGCCCAGCGTGGTCCCCGGCATGCACTCCACGTCCAGCGTGCAGGCTGGAGCGTCGACGCTTCTGTCGGCGGCGGCGTCGGGGGAGGCCGCGTCCAGATCGCCGCTGCTGCTGCCGCTGCTGCTGCTGCTGCTCGACGAGGCGGAGGCCTCCGCACCCGCGTCCGTGGACGAAGGCGTCCCGGCTGACTCGAAGGCGCCACACGCCGCGGCCGCCACAATCGTCACCGCCGCCACCGCACCGCGAGCGAAGGACCGTTGCATCCCCGCCAAGATACCACGCCCCGGCGCGCGCGCACGCCGGGGCGGCCTTCCGTCACCTCTTCACTCGGCGACGATCACCCGGTCGCCGGGGCCGCGGCCGAAGACCTCGGGGCTGTACATCTCCTCGGCCTTCGGGGGCGGCACGACGAAGGTGCCGGGGGTCGTTGCGCGTGCGACATACACGTATTCGTGGACGCCGTCCCAGAGCAGCGACGCGAACGCTTCGACGCGCTCGTCGCGCATGTTCTGGTGCTCGTACCACGTGCGCGACCACCAGTACGACGACGACTGGGCGGCGTTCGGATCCTGGGGGATGGGCCCGGTGACGGCGAGCGCGGGGTTCATCGGCTCGATGCCGGCGGGGATGGGGTCGACGAGCGCGACGTGGTGGCGACGCGCGGGGGCGACCATCGTGACGCGCACCCGCACCTTGGCGCCGGCCTTGAAGCGCCAGGTGCCGTCGGCGTCGCGCTTGACGTCCTCGGGCTTGTCGACCGCCTCGTATTTGCGGGTGACGGTGAAGCCGCGGTCCATCGGCGGCGGCTTGAGGTCCGCGGGGGCGTATTGCATGCCGACGCGGAAGTAGAGCCGCCCTGGGCCGTCCTTGGCGATGGTGAGGTCGCCCTCTTTGACGTCGGCGAGGAGCTTCATCGGGACGTCGATGTGGTGGCGCTCGGTGGTGCGGCCCTTGTACTGGTGGTCGCCCGCGTAGCGGTCGCCGAGCCACACCTTGGCCACGAAGTCGGGGGTGGTGCCCTCGTATTTGGCGAAGTAGCGGTCGAGCGCGAGGAGCACGAACGCGTTCTCCTGGGTGCTGCCCCAGCGCCCGGCCTTGCGATGGCCGAGGAGGCCGGTGACGAGCTTGGGGATGATGTCGCTCTTCGGCTGGTCGCCGATCATCGACTCGAGGAGGATCCCGTCGGCGCGGCGGTCGGAGTTGAGGAGGAGGTAGTCGCCGTCGCCGTACCCGCTCACGAAGTGGGCGGCGCCGGCGGTCTCGGTGACGCGGTTCGCGAGGTGGCGCCGGATCTGCTCCATCGTCGCCGCCTGGCCCTTGTCGTCGGAGAGGGTGGGGATGAGCCAGCCGAGGGTCTCGAGGCTCGTCTTCTGCACGCCGCCCGACTCGTCGATGACCCGCTTGGCCTTGGCGACGTCGGCGTCGCCGAGGCGCTTCCGGACGTAGATCGAATACGCGACGATCGCGCGCCGCGCCTCCGGCGAGTACCAGGCGGGGATGTACGACTCGATGTTCTTCAGGTGGTTGTGGGCTCGCGAGAGCATCCCCGGGTCGACGGCGAAGCCCTTCTCCTTCGCGCGCACGAGGGTGTGGGTCACGTGCACCGACAGGTAGGGCCACGGCTCGGTGAACCAGAAGCCCCAGCCGCCCGACCAGTGCTGGCGCACCTTGAGGCGGTCCATGTCCTTGGCGACGCTCGCCACGAGCTCCTCGGGCTTCGGGAGGCCCTCGGCCTTGAAGGCGGCGAGCACGTCCTTGAGCGCGGCGATCGCCATGACGCGGGACGCGACCTGCTCGTTGCACTCGAAGGGGTAGCGCACGAGGTACAGGAACGCGTCGGTCAGCGCCTGGAGCGCGGTCGACGACGTCGTGACCTCGAGCCCGCCGAACTGGGTGACGACGCCGTCCGGCATCTTCACCCGCTGGGCGATCGCGCCTTGGTCGATGACGCCGTAGGTCGCGAAGGCCTCGGTGGTGGCCGGCGTCCACACCGGCAGCTCCACCTGGCTCGCGTCGGACCACTTGCCGCTGGCGGCGCCGATCTGGATGCGGGCCGTGCCGGGCTTCACCGCCGACGCGGGGATGCGGACCTCGACGCGGTCGTTCGCGGCCACGGTCACCTTGCGGCCCGCGGGGCCGTCGATGGAGGCGTTGAGCGCGCGCGCGGCGACGTTCACGTCCATCGGCTTGTCGGTCTGGTTCTGGAGGACGATCGGCAGCTCGAACTTGTCGCCGAAGTTCAAGAACCGCGGGGCGCTCGGCCGCACCATGAGCGGCAGGCGGGCGGTCACGGTGGACTCGGCGGCGCCGAAGCGCGTCTCTTGGGCGGCGACCGCCATGATGCGGTAGCGGGTGAGGCTGTCGGGGAGCTTCACCGGCACCTCGACGTGGCCGCGCGCGTCGGTCGCGACCTTGGGCACGAACGTCGCGAGCGCCGAGAAGTCGGTGCGGAGGGTGATCGCCGCGTTGGGCTCGTTGGGCGCGTCCTCGAGCGTCACCTTCTTGCCCTTGGCCATGTCGGGCTTCGCCGGAGACGCGGTCGCGGTGGCGAGGGCGACCGGTGAGGCCGGCGGCGGGGGCGCGCCGGGCGCGGCGCCGTTCATCATGATCTCGGCGGACTTGCGCTCGAGCCGTCGCCCGTCGGAGGGCGAGTCGTCGTCGCGGCTCGCGTCCTTCTGCGCGAGCATGCGCGCGCGCGCCTCCTGCGGGTGGGCGACGACGACCCGCTCGCGGG
>JAEUKG010001041.1 GCA_016794325.1 Myxococcales bacterium
GAACACGTCGACGCGGACGCCAGGCTCGTCCGGGGTGATCTTGCCGCCCGCGTGATCGTAGCGGGCGTCGACCGCCGGGCGATCGATCTCGTCCTTGAGCTGCAGGAGGGCGAAGGTCGCCCGCTCCGCGTCGAGCGCGACGGGCATCGGCACCTTCACCACCTCGCCCGGGGCCGCGGTTCGACGCAGCGGGCTCGCCGGGTTCTTCAGCTCGTCGACGATGCGCTCGAGGCGCGTCGGGTCGACGCGAGCCCCGAGCTCGTCGCGCGACAGCTCGCGCCTCGTGGCCGACGGGAACTCGATCTCCACCTTCTCGCTCAAATACGCGCGCGCGTGCGCTCGAGCGCGATCGAGCACGGCCGCGCGATCCTCCCCGAGCGGCAGCGACGCGTCGCCGAGCCGCGCCTCCGGCGGGTGGGGATCGGGCAAGATCCCGCCCTTCGTGGGCACGAGCAGGTAGCCGGCCGCGCCGCCGAGCGCCCCGCAGACCGCGACGAGCGCGACGGCGCGGCGGCCCTTCGGCAGAAGTGCTCGCAAATCCAGCAACTTGGACGAGATCGAGGGCACGGCGGGCGGGAATCATCCTCCAAATTCGGCCGGTGTCAACGAGGGGGAAGGCGCTTTACACGGCGTTCCACCGCGTGGTACCGCCCGCGTCCCCATGGGTCTCTCGATCGGCATCGTCGGCCTGCCCAACGTCGGCAAGTCCACCCTCTTCAACGCGCTCTCCACGGCCAAGGCCGAGGCGGCCAACTACCCCTTTTGCACGATCGAGCCGAACGTCGGCACCGTGATCGTCCCCGACGAGCGCCTGCAGAAGATCGACTCGGTGATCCACGCCGACCGCATCCTGCCCACGGCCATCAACTTCGTCGACATCGCCGGCCTCGTGCGCGGCGCCCACAAGGGCGAGGGGCTCGGCAACCAGTTCCTCTCCCACATCCGCGAGGTCGACGCGGTGGTGCAGGTCGCCCGCTGCTTCGAGGACCCGAACGTCATCCACGTCGAGAACCGGGTGGACCCCGTCGGCGACATCGCCACGGTCACGATGGAGCTCTGCCTGAAGGACCTCGAGACGGTCGAGAAGCGCCTCGATCGCGCCCGCAAGATGCAGAAGAGCGGCAGCCCCGTCGAGAAGCTCGCCGCCGAGATCTGCGAGCCGCTCGTGAAGCACCTCGACGCGGGCAAGCCGGCGCGCACGTTCAAGATGCCCGACAGCCCCGAGGCGGCGCCCATCGTCCGCGAGATGCACCTGCTCACCGCGAAGCCGGCGTTCTACATCGCGAACGTCGACGAGGGGTCGATCGGCCGCCTCGACGGCAACAAGCACTACCTCGCCCTGAAGGCCCACGCCGACGCCGAGGGCGCGCTCGTGGTCCCGGTCTGCGCGGCGCTCGAGGCCCAGATCGCCGAGCTCGATCCGGCCGACCGGCCCGAGTTCCTCGAGAGCGCCGGCCTCCAGGAGCCGGGCCTCCACGCGGTCATCCGCGCCGGATACAAACTACTGAATTTGCTCACCTTCTTCACCGCGGGCAAGCAGGAGGTCCGCGCCTGGACCACCACGATCGGCGCCAAGGCGCCGCAGGCGGCGGGCGTGATCCACACCGACTTCGAGAAGGGCTTCATCAAGGCCGAGGTCATGTGGTGGGAGGACCTCGTGAGCCTCGGCAGCGAGGCCAAGTGCCGCGAAGCCGGCAAGCTGGCCATCGAGGGCAAGGAGTACGTGATGCGCGACGGCGACGTCGTGCACTTCCGCTTCAACGTCTGACCGAGCGCTCCGCGGTCCCTCGGCGCGCCGGTTCGCGCCGACACCGCCGCCGCGCGACCGGCGGGACGGACAAAAAGACTGCGGCGGGGAGGCCAGAGGCCTACCCGCCGCGAGCCCACCGTCGACGCGATCAGCCCGCGACGAGCGGGCGGCCGTCCTTGTCGGTGTACTTGCCGGTGAAAATCATGATGAGGTCGATGAGCTGCCAGATGCCGCAACCACCGAAGGTGAGGAGCTGCACGATGCCGATGCCAATGTGCCCGGTGTAGAAGCGGTGAACGCCGCAGATACCGAACGCCGCCGGCAAGATGGCGAGAATCATCGTCATCATCTTCGGCTTGCCACCACCCTGCCCTTGCATCATTCCGGGCGCCTGTCCCTGCATCATCGGAGATCCTCCTGTGTACGGGTTGAGCCCCTGGTTTGCGGCTCCACCAATTTCGTTCGCGGCTTGTCCAAATGCGGCGCCAGCCTGGGCAAAACCTTGCCCCACTTGCGCGCCGAAATCTTGTGCGGGCGGCTGCGGCCCTGGCGGGGCGCCGTACCCAGGCTGCGGAG
>JAEUKG010001056.1 GCA_016794325.1 Myxococcales bacterium
AAGGCCGTCAGGGTCAGGAGGCGACGCGGCATCGGGCGACCTCTCAGCCTAAAGCAGCGGTCCCCCTCCGCGAAGCGGGTTTTCGCGAAGGGCTCAACGCCGGTCGGGATCGTAGGCCGGCGGAGGCGCGCTCGACGGAGCCGGCGGGCGGACGACGGGCCGCCCCGGGTGAGGACGACGGCCGAGGACGCCCGCCGACGCGCCCGGCGGCGCCGACGCGCTCGGCGACGGTGGCGGCGAGGACGACGCGACGGCGCTGGCGCTCGCCACGAGCGGCGCCGGGGACGCCGCCGCGGACGGCGAGGACGGCACGGCCGCGGTGGTGGCCTCCCCCGACGCGCTCGGGAGCGCGGACGGGCCGGCGGGGGAACGGAGCGCCCAGGCACCGACGAGACCGGCCACGGCGACCACGGCGACCACGGCGACCGCCGCGAGCGGCGCCCGCGAGCGGCGCGCAGCGCGCGATCCGGTCTCGACCGGGTCGATGGTCGCGACGCCGTGCACGACGGTGGGCACGCTCGCGCGCGACGGCGCCGGCGTTCGCTGCGACGACAGCCCCGACGGGTTGCTGGTGGGTGCGCGCGGCACGCCGAGCCTCTGGATGCGCTCGACCGACTGCGCGGCCGCGGCGCTGCCGTGCGGGCGGAGCGCGCGCGCGAGCTCGCCGAGGTTCTGGAAGCGGGCGTTCGGGTCCTTCTCGAGGCAGTGGAGGATGACGCCGCCGAGCTCGGCGGAGACCTCCCGGCGGAGCGATCCCGGCGAGTGCGGGGTGTCGGCGATGATGGCGGCCAGCGTCCCGCTCGACGTCTCGCCGCGGAACGGGAGCTCCCCGGTGAGGAGCTCGTAGAGGATGACGCCCAAGGCCCAGACGTCGCTGCGCGCGTCGGCGCGCTTGGCGCTCCTCACCTGCTCGGGCGACATGTACGCTGGCGAGCCGAACACGGTCTGGGTGTCGGTGAGCGACGGGTCTGCCCCCGACACGTCCGGCATCACCTTCGAGATGCCGAAGTCGAGCACCTTCACGCACGCGGAGCCGTCGCCGCGGCGGGTCAAGAACAGGTTCGACGGCTTGAGGTCGCGGTGGACGAACCCGAGCGCGTGGGCCTCGGCGATGGCCTCGCACGCCTGCAGGACCCAGTCGACCACGTCCTCCACGGCGATCGGCCGGGGGTGCTGGGCGAGGTCGGTGCCCTCGAGGTGCTCCATGAGGATGTAGGGCGCGCCCGAAGGGAGCACCGAGCAGTCCATCACCCGCACCACGTGCTCGCTCTTGATCTTGGCGCAGGCGCGCGCCTCGCGGAGGAAGCGCTCTTGGGCCTCGAGCGCGCCCTCGGCCTTCGGCTTCAGGAACTTGATCGCGACTCGCTCGTCGAGCCGGTTGTGGCGGGCGGCGACGACGACGCCCATCCCGCCCGCGCCGAGGATCTCGAGGATCTCGTATTTGCCCTCGATGACGTCGCCCACGCGCGGGAGCCCCGCGAGCGACGCGCTCTCGCCCGCGGGCAGCGGCTGGGTGTCACCGAGGGTGGAGTCGCTCACCATCCTCGAGCGTACCAGCGCCGCGGCGCTCCCGAAGGACGATCTCGCGGCCCACCGCTGCCAGGGGCGGGCCTCGGATCAGAACGGCAGGGACATCTGCCCGTAGACGACGCTCCGGCGACGGCGATCGAGCCGGAGATCGAGCTCCGAGGGCGCGCCGTGCGCGAGCGCGGAGACCGCGAGATCCGGGCGCGACGCCCGCGCCCGCCGCGTGGCGACGTCGACGTCGTTGTTCACGGCCGAGAGGTGGACGAGGTAGGCGCGCGCCGGTCGGGCGCCGCGGAGCGCGCGCAGGGCCGCGCCCGCCTGCTCGTTCGAGAGGTGGCCCACGTCGCTCAGCACGCGCCGCTTGAGGCTCGCGGGGTACGGCCCGGCCGCGAGGAGCCTCGGGCAATGGTTGGCCTCGAGGAGGAGGACGTCGGCGGTCGCCAGGAAGTCCACGACCGCGCGCGGGACGTGCCCGAGATCCGTCGCCATCGCCACCGCCACGCCGCGGTGCTCGACGCGGACGGCGACGTTCGGGGCGTCGTGCGGGACCGCGACCGTGGTGATCGAGAGGTCGCCGACCTCGAGCCGCTGACCCACCGTGAGCTCGCGCACGTCGTGGGACGCGCGCAGCCGAGGCGCGGCGATCCCGCGGTGGAGAAGCAGCGGGGCGCCCGTCGTGCGAGCGAGCTGCGCCGCGCGCCCGAAGTGATCCGCGTGCTCGTGGGTGGGGAGGATCGCGTCGAGCGCGCGCGCCTCGAAGTCGACGTCGAGGGCGCGCAGCCGCTTGCCCATCCCGCGCGGACCGATCCCGCAGTCGACGAGGAGCCGGGCTCGCTCGGTCTCGAAGAGCACGCTGTTGCCACTCGAGCCGCTCCCGGCGACGAAGACCCGCACGCCGAGACTCTGGCAGCTCGACGGGGCTTCGGCAAGGGCCGACCTTCCCCGGGGGACGCTGAAAACCCCATTCGGTACGCCGGGTTTTCGTGTATCGTTCGCACAGGGATGGCGACGCACACGTGCCCCCAGTGTGGCTCGAGCCTGCCGGCGCAAGCGCGCTTCTGCGGGCAGTGCGGGTTCAGCATGCCTGCAGGCGCGCCGCCGCCCGCGCCCGCGCCCGCCCCCGCGGCCCCGCCGCCGGCGGCGCAGAAGCCCCTCGCGCGGACGATGGCGCTCGGCTCGCCGGCGTTCCCGGACGCGTCGCCCGTCACGTCGCCGTCGCCCCACCGCCATCAGGAGGGGCCGGTCGAGCGACCGGCTCCGCCGCTGATGAACGACGAAGAGACGGTGCGCCGTGACT
>JAEUKG010001152.1 GCA_016794325.1 Myxococcales bacterium
GTGCGCGAGAGGTTGCCCGCGTGCACGCAGAGCGCGTGGTCGATCGCGACGCGCTCGACCTCGCGGACCACGTCCGCCAGCGGGCGGACCTCGGCGGGCTCCCGGGCCAGCGCGACGGCCGGCGCACGACGCGAGCGCGGCGACGAGCCCGCGGCCCGGATCTCCGGGGCGAGGTCTTCGAGGGTCACGCGCTCGTCGCAGAACACGGCCCAGCGGTGCACCTCGCTGCGGAGCTCACGGACGTTGCCCGGCCACGAGTAGAGCGTGAGCGCGCGCATCGCGTCGGCGTCGACGGCGAGGCCGCGCGCGCGCCGGCCCGCCGCCTCGGCGAGGAAGGCCTTCACCATCGGCGCGACGTCGGCCGTCCGCTCGCGGAGCGGCGGTACGCGGAGGGTCGCGCCGCGGAGCCGGTAGAACAGATCTTCGCGGAAGGTCCCCGCGTGCACCATCGCCGCGAGGTCGCGGTGGGTCGCGGCGACGACGCGCACGTCGACCTTCACCGGGCGCTCGCCCCCGACCCGCCTCACCGCCCCGTCTTGGAGGACGCGCAGGAGCATCACCTGCACCGCGAGCGGGAGCTCGCCCACCTCGTCGAGGAAGATCGTGCCGCCGTGAGCCTGCTCGAAGAGGCCGCGGTGCCGCGACGCGGCGCCGGTGAACGCGCCGGCCTCGTGGCCGAAGAGCTCGCTCGCGAGGACGCTCTCGGCGAGCGCGCCGCAGTTCTCGGCCACGAAGGGGCCCGCGGCGCGCGCGCTGCCGTCGTGGATCGCGCGCGCGACGAGCTCCTTGCCCGCGCCGGTCTCGCCGACGACGAGCGCCGGGAGATCGCTCTGGGCGACGCGCACGGTGCGGGCGAGGAGCTCGCGCATCGGCTCGCTCGTGGCGACGATCTTCGTCGCGCGAGCCCGCGCCTCGGCGCGGAGCCGCGTCACCTCCTCGCGCAGGACGCGGATCTCGGGGAAGCCCTCGATGTCGAAGCTCACCTCGCGGATCGCGCGAGGGTGAGGGTCGGGCACGAACGCGGCGGGGATGACCTGCAACAGCCTCGCGTGGAGGAGGCCGGCTTGGGCGAGGATCACCCAGATCGTCTGCGCTTGCGGAGTCCCGGCCGACAGGAGCACGTCGATCGCCCACCGCTCTCGCGGGTGCGCGTGGCCGATCTCGGCGGCGAGGGGGGCGAGCCGCTCGAAGAGCGCCGCGTAGTCCGAAGGGTCGTCGAGCTCCACCTCGCGGACGAGGACCTCGGGCACGTGCGCGCGCGCGTCCGCTGCCAGCGCGCGCGCGAGGCGAGCCCCGCGGGGCACGGAGAGCACGACGGCGCGCTCGTAGCGGCTCTCCGGCTCGCCGAGCAGCCGCAGCACCGGGCCGCGATCGGCGCTCGGCCGCTTGCCCTGGTGGGCGGGCGCCGGGCCCTCGACGCCCCGATCGGACCACGTGAGGAGGAGCCTCGGCACGGTGGTTCATTCTACACCAGACATGGTCCTAGATAGACCATTTGTGGTGGTTCATCATGAACCAACCGCGCGAACGGCCGCGAAAAGGACCCCGGCACGGCGCTCGCACTCGCGAGCGCGCCATGAGCGACCTCGACAACCAACGCGCGATGAAGGTGCACCTGTCGCCGATCGACGTCGGCCGCCGCACCCTGCGGGTGATCACGCTCCGGCCGGGCACGACCGCGCGCTTCAGCACCAACTGGTTCCACGAGACGTGGCACGTGCTGACGAGCCCCGCGGGCGCGCACGTCCTCGGCCGCCTGCTCTGGGGCCTGTCGTTCCAGAGAAAGCCGGGGACGCTCGTGCTCCTCGACCGCCCGCACCTCGTGACCACGCCCTTCGACGGCGACGCGGCGGACCGGGTCGTGTTCGCGCCGAGCGAGCTCACCCACGTCGACGCGCCCACCCTCCGCGCGCTCAAGGAGCGGCTCGCGCGCCCGACCACGACGACGACGGCGCGCTGGCACACCTTCGGGCTCCCGGCCGCGCTCGAGGACCACGCCCGGCGCCGGTGGAGCGCGCACCGCTGGCGGGAGCACCTCGACCTCGCGAGGCGCGATCGCGTGCGGCACCTCGCCGGCTTCATCGTGCACACGGCGCCGCTCCTCGTGATGCGGGCGCACGCGACCTCGGTGTTCGCGATGCAGGACACCTTCGACACGAGCTACCACTTCATGGCCGACACCCACAGTCGAGGCTGCCGCGCCGAGGGGGAGGTGCAGGTCTTCCGCGACTTCGACGCGAAGGTCTCCGCCGCCCGCGTCGCGCGTCGCGAGGTGCTCGGCGAGGGGCGCGCCATCGACTGCGACGAGGTGCGGTGGGCCGTGCAGCGTCGCGCGGACGTCGGCGCGGATCGCTTGCGGCGGGCGCGAGGCGCGACGTGAGCCCGTGGCGCGAGAAGCAGCTCGATCGCGCGAGGCAGCGACGGGGCTTCTCGGAGTACCGCCACGCGCTCCGCCACGGCAAGTGGGCGCGCAAGCGGCGCGCCGAGCAGAAGGCCGAGCGCGGCGCGGTCGGTCGCCCACTCGCCGCCTACCGTGGCCGGGTCGAGGAGGAGCGCGTCCACGCCGACCTCGTCCTCCCGACGCGCCGCGCGGTGCGGAAGTGGGGCCCGTCGACGCTCGGCGACTGGATCGACTCCCGGCTCGAGCGGCGACGCGCCGCGCGCGACTCCTGACGCGCGCGGCCGCCCTCGAAGGCGACAAAACGACGCCGCCGAGGGGCTCCTCGCTCCCCGGCGGCGCGCGTGTCGTGAAGCTGCGCCTGGGCGGCGTACCGCCCAGGTGCGGAGGCTACTTGGCCGGAGGCGCGGCGGAGCCGCCCTTGACCTTCGCCTTCTTGTCGCCCGAGTGACCGTGGAAGGTCCGGGTCGGAGCGAACTCGCCGAGCTTGTGGCCGACCATGTTCTCGGTGACGAACACCGGGACGAACTTGCGCCCGTTGTGCACCGCGAACGTGAGGCCGATCGACTCCGGCGTGATCGTGGAGCGACGGCTCCAGGTCTTGATGACCTTCTTGCTCTGGGTCGCCTGCGCCGCCGCGATCTTCTCCATCAGGTGACCGTCGACGAAGGCGCCCTTCTTGATTGAACGGGGCATGACTTATCCCTTCTGGTTGCGGCGCTTGACGATCATCCCGTCGGTGCGCTTGTTGTTGCGGGTCTTGAGACCCTTGGAGAGCTGGCCCCACGGCGAGCAGGGGTGACGACCGCCGGAGGTGCGGCCCTCGCCTCCGCCCATCGGGTGGTCGACGGGGTTCATGGTGACGCCGCGGTTGTGCGGGCGGCGACCGAGCCAGCGCGAGCGACCGGCCTTGCCGATCGAGACGTTGGCGTGGTCGATGTTCGACACCTGGCCGATGGTGGCGCGGCAGTCGAGGTGCACCTGGCGCACCTCGCCCGACGGCAGGCGGACCTGCGCGTAGTCGCCGTCCTTGGCCATGAGCGAGGCGCCGCTGCCCGCCGAGCGGACGATCTGCCCGCCCTTGCCCTTCCGGAGCTCGATGTTGTGGATCATCGTGCCGAGGGGGATGTGGCGGAGCGGCATCGAGTTGCCGGGCTTGATGTCGGCGTTCTTGCTCGAGATGACCTTGTCACCCGCCTTGAGCCCGTCGGGCGCGAGGATGTAGAGCTTCTCGCCGTCGGCGTAGTGCAGGAGCGCGATGCGCGCGGTGCGGTTCGGATCGTACTCGATCGTCGCCACGACCGCGGGCACGCCGATCTTGGCGCGGCGCCAGTCGATGATGCGGTAGCGCTGCTTGTGGCCGCCGCCGCGGAAGCGCGACGTGATGCGACCGTGCGCGTTGCGGCCGCCGGTCGACGTCTGGTGCTCCGTGAGCTTCTTCGGGGGCTCGGCGCCCTTGGTGAGCTCCTTGTAGTCGGAGGCGGTGTAGTACCGGCGCGCAGGCGACGTCGGCTTGAAGGTCTTGATACCCATGGCTCAGGACTCCGTCTCGGCGAAGAAGTCGATGCTGTCGCCCTCTTTGAGGGTGACGACCGCCTTCTTCCAGTTCTGCATCTTGGCGTAGCCGCGGCCCATGCGGCGATCCTTGCCGCGATAGACCATCGTGTTGACGCTCTCCACCTTCACGTTGAAGAGCTTCTGGACGGCTTCCTTGATGGACGTCTTCGTGGCCGCGCGCGCGACCTCGAAGGCGTACTGGTTGGTCTTCTCGCGGAGCCGGTTCGCCTTCTCGGTGAGGACGATGGGCCGGCGGATGATCGACTCGGGGCTCATTGTGCAGCTCCCTTCCCGCTCTTGAGGCAGCGCTCCTCGAGCTTCTTCGCCGCGTCCTTCGAGAGGACGAGCGTGTCGTGACGGAGCAAGTCGTACACGTTCAGGCCCTCGGGGGGCAGGAACTGGTGGTCCTTGCAGTTGCGGATCGAGAGCCGGAGGTTCTCGTTGTCCATCGAGTCGACCACGAGGGTCTTCTTCTGGGTCTTGAGGGTCGCGAGCGCCGAGACCACGCCCTTGGTCTTCACCTCGGGGAGCTCGAACCGCTCGACCACGACCAGGCGGCCCTCCTTGTGGAACTTGGAGAGCGCGCTCGTGAGCGCACCGACGCGCACCTTCTGGGGCGGACGGTACGACCAGTCGCGCGGCCGCGGCGGGTGGGCCTGACCGCCGCCGACGTAGATCGGCGCGCGGATCGAGCCGTGACGCGCGCGCCCCGTGCCCTTCTGCTTGTAGAGCTTCTTGGTGCTGCCGCTGACCGCCGAGCGGTTCTTGGCGGCGGCCGTGCCCTGCCGCGCCGACGCGAGCTGCGCCTTCACGACCTCGTAGAAGAGGTGCTCGCGCACTTCGGCGCCGAACACCGCGTCCGAGAGGTCGATCTCGCCGACCTTCTCGCGCTTCAAATTGAAAACATCGACCTTGGCCATGATGTCACCTCGGCGTCTTGATCTCGACATCGACGCCCGCGGAGAGGTCGAGCTTCATCAGCGCGTCGAGGGTCTGCTGCGTGGGATCGAGAATGTCGAGGAGCCGCTTGTGGGTGCGGATCTCGAACTGCTCACGGCTCTTCTTGTCCACGTGGGGACCGCGGAGGACCGTGTAGCGGGAGATGTGCGTCGGGAGCGGGATCGGACCCGCGACCCGGGCGCCGGTGCGCTTCGCCGTCTCGACGATGTCGCTGGCCGACTTGTCGAGGAGCGAGTGGTCGAACGCCCGGAGGCGGATTCGGATGGTGGTCGTGGAAGCCATGTTCTTCTCGTCTCGTTTTCGTTCCCGCTGGGGGGAATCGGGGGGAGGTGCGCTCCCCCCGATCGTAAACAGCCTACTCGATGACCTTGGTGACGATGCCGGCGCCGACGGTGCGGCCGCCCTCGCGGATCGCGAAGCGCATCTGCTCCTCGAGGCCGACGGGGGTGATGAGCGAGATCACCATCGTGATGTTGTCGCCCGGCATGACCATCTT